>JABMNS010000115.1 GCA_013204445.1 Sphingomonadales bacterium | reverse complement strand
CCGTCATCCTGATCGCCGATCGGGTCGTTGACCTTGAATGTCTCTGGGCAATATTTGCGGCGCATGTCTTCATTCATGACAAAGCCGCCGGTCGCGAGCACGACGCCTTTTACGGTTTTTACAAAATGCGGCTTATTGTCGATATTCAGCACTGCACCGACGATACGGTCGCCATCCTGGACCAACGCCAAAGCCCGTGCATCGGTGACAACTTCCACGCCCAGATCACGAACGCGCTTTTCCAATATATCCATCAGTGGGCGCCCGCCGCCCCAGCCCATATGCTGGATAACATGACCGCGCGGAGCCGGTTTGGCATGTTCGCAAAACGGGGCCGCCGCTTCGCTGCCGGACCAGATCAAAGTGCTGTCATCCATCGGTTCGATCTGTTTGCCGGGCAGATAATTGCCGCGATAGGGGATGCCTTGGGCTTTTAGCCAGGCGAAATGATTGAGTGCTTCTGCCGCATAAAGATCGCATTTGGCTTCGTCTGCACACGGCCCGCCTGCCATTTTGAGATAGGCCGCAAAATCTTCGGTCCTATCCTCAAAGCCAGCTTCGCGCTGCGCTTCGGTACCGCCATTCCCGCCAATGTAAATCTCGCCGCCGGAAAGGCCAGAGGCGCCGCCGCTACCCGAACCACGCTCAAACAGCATCACTTTCGCGCCAGCCTCTTTGGCTTCGATCGCTGCGCAAGCCCCGGCAGCGCCAAAACCGATGATCGCAATATCGGTTTCAAAATCCCATTTTTTGATCTGCGAGACGGGATAGGGTTTGTGCAAAGAGGGCTCGGTCAATTTCAATCCCTGATTTTGTTAAGCAACATGCCGTTTGAAAGAGCGTCCGAATTCATGCCTCCCGGCTTCCGCGCATCAACGCACGAACGCGGGCGGATTCCGCGACTTCCTTCCCCATATCTCGCAACATGGAGTCAATTTTAACATCTAGGCACTTGCCGTCGGCATCAAATACCGGAGTCGCCGTGTTGATGGCCACACCCATGGGCGTGTTCCAGCCGCGCAGCGCGTGCACAATTCCCCGCAACGCCGTCAAAGTCGTGACAGCACCCTGCCAGCCGGCCCCGGTGGAAATTGCTCCCACCGGACGTCCGTGAAAATAGGGCCATTCATCGTCGGCCATGTCCTGGGTATAATCGAGCGCATTCTTTATCAGACCCGAAATACTGCCATGATAACCCGGAGAACCGATGATTATCCCGTCTGCCCGGCGCAGAGATTCTATGAGATGCAGCGCCGCCGGTCCGCGCTCCTTGCGTTCCCACGCATAAATCGGCAGCTCCAGCTCCGCACCGGAAATAAACAGGGTTTCCGCACCCCCCTCGCTTGCTCCCGCAAGCGAGGCTTTTATCGCTTTTTCCGTCGTGCTGTTGGCAGCCAGAGTCCCCCCGAGCCCCACTACAAAGGTCGGAGTCTCCGGTAGCTCTCCTTTTTCGGCAAGCTTTATCGCTATATCCAGAGTGGTCATCTTTTCACGCTGTCCTTTCCCGCTCCTTCAACAGATCGAGCGCTACATCGACGATCATATCTTCCTGCCCGCCGACCATTTTGCGGCGACCAAGTTCGACCAGAATTTCACGCGTATCAAGGCCATAATCTTCTGCAGCTTTTTCTGCGTGGCGGAGAAAGCTTGAATAAACCCCAGCATAACCGAGAGCCAAAGTTTCGCGGTCCACGCGCACCGGGCGGTCCTGTAACGGACGCACCAGATCCTCGGCCGCATCCATCAACATCATGACATCGCAACCATGGTTCCAGCCCTTGCGATCGGCAGCGGCAACGAATACCTCCAGCGGCGCATTGCCGGCACCAGCCCCCATTCCGGCGAGACTGGCATCAATGCGAACCGCGCCTTCCTGTGCCGCTACAATCGAATTCGCAACGCCCAGTGACAGGTTATGATGCGCGTGCATGCCGCGCTGGGTTTCGGGTTTCAGAACCTTGTCGTAAGCACGGAAACGGTCCCGGACCCCATCCATATCGAGCGCGCCGCCGCTGTCGGTAACATAGACACAATGCGCGCCGTAGCTCTCCATCAGCAATGCCTGCTGCGCGAGATCGTCGGCCTCGATCATATGACTCATCATCAGGAAGCCAGAGACATCCATGCCGAGATCACGGGCGATGCCGATATGCTGTTTCGAGACGTCGGCCTCGGTGCAATGGGTCGCGACACGCACCGAACGAGCGCCAAGGTCATAGGCGCGCTTGAGTTCTTCGACCGTTCCCAGGCCAGGCAATATGAGTGTTGTGAGAATGCATTTGTCCAACACTTCGGCAACCGCTTCTAGCCATTCCCAATCAGTATGCGCGCCAAAACCGTAGTTGAAGCTGGTCCCGGAAAGCCCGTCTCCATGCGCCACTTCAATCGCGTCAACTCCCGACGCCTCGATCACCTTTGCAATGTCGCGGACATGATCGAGGCCATACATATGGCGAATCGCGTGCATGCCATCGCGCAGGGTTACGTCCTGGATGTAGATTTTGTCCTTTTCGACATCGAAATTCATGTCGCCATCCTCCGCTGCGCGAGCAACTCGCCGGTGGCCTTTGCGGCGGCTGTCATGATATCTAGATTGCCCGAATAGGGTGGCAGATAATCTCCAGCCCCTTCGACCTCTAGAAATACGCTGGTCTTGACGCCGGTAAACTCGCCCAGCCCGGGAATCTTCAGAGGATTATTGTCTCCGAACCGCTCGAACTGCACCTTCTGCTTAAGCCGATAGCCGGGCACGTATTTCTGCACTTCCCTGACCATCTTTTCGATCGATTGACGAATATCCTCTTCCTCCGCGCCTTCCGACAGGGTAAACACTGTATCGCGCATGATCATTGGCGGTTCGGCTGGATTGAGAATGATAATCGCCTTGCCCTTGGCCGCACCGCCGACCTCTTCGATGGCGCGCGCAGTGGTGCGTGTAAACTCGTCAATATTGGCGCGCGTTCCGGGGCCAGCCGAGCGCGAGGACACCGAAGCGACGATTTCGGCATAATGGACTTTTCCGACCTGGGAAACCGCCGCCACTATCGGGATGGTCGCCTGACCACCGCATGTCACCATGTTGACATTGGGCGCGTCGAGATTGGCCTGCATGTTGACTGTCGGGATCGTGAATGGCCCGATAGCTGCGGGCGTGAGGTCTACCACCTGAATGCCATCGGCACGCAATGCCTCGTCATGAATTTTGTGCGCGTAGGCCGAGGTGGCATCAAACGCGATACCGATGTCCTTGTAACAATCGAGTTTTTTGAGACCCTCGATACCCCCATGAGTCGTGGCAACCCCGCGCTCACGCGCCATGGCGAGGCCTTCGCTATCGGGATCGATACCGACCACCGCGACCAGCTCCATATTCTGCGGATATTTCAGCATCTTGATCATCAGATCAGTGCCGATATTGCCCGACCCTATTATCACTGCTTTCACTTTGCTCATCTTGGTCCTTCAAACAAATTTTGCGGTGCAATTACCGATGCCGTGTAAGGTCATCTCGAAAATATCGCCCTTGGCGGCGGGTTCCAGCGGCACCACGGAACCGGACAAAATGATATCGCCGGCATCCAGCGTCACCCCATATTGCCCCAATGTATTGGCCAGCCATGCCACCGCCTGCGCCGGATTTCCCTGCACGGCCGAGCCCAAACCCTCGGATAATGGTTCCCCGTTCTTGGTAACAGTCACTCTCAGGTTGGGCAGGTCGTGATCTTTTGGATCCGCGCGGCTTTCGCCGAGAACAAACACGCCGCATGACGCGTTGTCGGACACCGTATCAATGATGCCAATCTTCCAGTCCCTGATCCTGCTATCGACAATTTCGAAACAGGGGGTAATGCTCTCCGTCGCTGCCATCACATCCGCGACCTTCACGCCGGGGCCATTGAGGCTGTCTTTCAGGATGAAGGCAATTTCCGCTTCCGCCCGGGGTGCGATCAGCCCCTTGGCCTCGACGTCAATATCACCCGTCACATGCATCCAGTCGGTCAGGAAACCAAAATCGGGCTGGTGGACGCCCAGCATATCCTGCACGGCTTTTGATGTTACGCCGATTTTCTTGCCGACCACGCGCTCGCCCTGCTTGCGGCGGCGGGCGAGAAAATCGAGCGAGATCGCGTAAGCGTCATCAATGGTCAGCGAGGAATCGCGGGCAATCAGCGGTTCCAGTGTGTTCCGGCTGCGGAGCGCGTCGAACAACTCCCCGCCGTATTTTTCGGCCCGGTTTCTATCTGTGCTCATTGAGAAATTCGATGGAATAGCGGTTAAACTCGGCGGCTCGTTCGACCTGCACCCAGTGACCGACATGATTGAACGTCATGCAGCGCGCATTGTCGCACTGGTCGAGAAATAACCGCGCGCCGCTCTCGGGACAGAATTCATCATTGAGCCCCCACATCACAAATATCGGTAGCTTCAATTTGCTCAGATGCGGGCCGAGATTGGGCGTTATCATCCGCGCCAGCACGTCTTTGGGCTGATCTTTGGCAACCGCATAGCGCTCCTCCACTAGCGCGTCGGTAATTTTCGACACAGAGTCGGGATGCACTAGATTGCTGACCAGCCGGTGCTGGTCGTCCTTGCTGAAATCATCGCTGCCAAAGCTGCTCTTCATTTTCGCGATACCCGGCATGGTGAAATAGCTAGCCTGCTCCTGAATGCAGCCGGGCGCCATGAGAATGAAAGCGGTCGCCATTTCTGGATGGTCCAGCGTCATCTGGATCGCGATACCGCCGCCCAGCGAATTGCCGACCATGGCGGCTTGCTTAACGCCGTGCTGCTGCAAGGCATCGTAAAGCGTGTCGGTAAAAAGTTGCAGCGTATAGTCGATACCCTCGGGCTTTGACGACGCGCCATAACCGATCAGATCCGGCAGGATAACGAGATATCCGGCCTCGACAAAGGCATCGATATTGTCGCGAAAATTGGACGATCCTGATGCACCTGGTCCGCTGCCGTGGATGAACACGACCGCCGGTCCTTTGCCCGTTTCCTTGATATGAATATCATAGCCGCCTTTGACGGAATATGTCGCTTGCGATAAATTTGCCAACACGCAGTCCTTTACATGAAAGTGAAGACGGGAGGCTGACCGAGCATTGTACCGACCACATCGGCGGTGCGGTTGTTCGGATCATTTGCAACATGGGCCCGCGCCGCATTGAGATCGAGCCAAGGCTGGATGATATCACTAGACATATAGATTGCGCGACCTCCGAGTAGCTGAACCATATCGTCAACCAACCGCGCCAGACGGCGCACCACGGTCGAACTCTGATAAGCAAATAGTGCCCGCTTCTCCATTGGGATTTCTTTGCCCTTCTCAGCGAGCTCAATCAACTCATCGAACGTCGCCTTATGCGTCAATTCCATTTCCAATATCTGGCTGTGTGCCGCAGAAATCGCGCCATGGAGCATCGGGTCTGCTTTCGAAGCCTTGCCGGTATTGGTCGAAACACGGCTTTCCATGATCGCCATCGCGGCATTGACCGCCGCGCGAGCACCACCAAAGGCTGCGGTCGAGACCGAACGCACAAAAACCTGAGCCCAGGGAAGCGAATAAAGCGGCCCCTCATTCACCTTCTGCCCGGGATTATCGCACAGAAACCCTTCAACCGCACGATGGGTGCGATACTCGGGCACAAAGACGCGATCGACAATGATATCATGACTGCCGGTGCCTTGCAGACCAAAAACCTGCCAGCTTTCCGGATCAATTTTGTAATCCTTCCGAGGCAGAAGGAAGGTCCGCATATCAGGCGGCCCTTCGCCATCTTCCGGAAAGACCAGCGCACCGAGCAGCACCCAGCCGCAATGCAACGAACCGGACGAAAAGCCCCAGTGCCCGCTGAGATAAAATCCGCCATCTGAATGTTCGACCTTGCCCACCGGCTGATAGGTCGAGGACACCAGCATCGATGGACTATCAGCCCAGACCTCTTGCTGGGCCTTGTCATCAAAAAGCGCCAGTTCATAGGGATGGCAACCGAGTACGCCATAGACCCAACCGGTAGACATGCACCCCTCGGCCAGCAATTTCTGCACGGCAAAGAAAACATTGGGATGCATTTCGTAGCCGCCCAGCCGTTTTGGTTGCAGAATCCGGAAAAAGCCTGCTGCCTGCATTTCGGCAATGGTCTCGGCCGGAACATTGCGGTCCGCCGTACATTGTTTCGCCCGTTTCTTCAGCTCCGGGATCATCGCTCTTGCGCGCTCGACCAGTTGCTTTTCGGTCGGCACTTCCCCGACCTGATTTTTCATTGCGGCTACGGACGCCATACCAGTTTTCTCCATCAATTTTTCGACTCAACTATCAAAACATCGGAATTCGTAATATTTTTTGTCATAAAATACGCAAATCGTCAATTGAAAAGCTATTTTGCTTTCGTTATTGTCATTTTCTGGCATATTGATCATCTGATTCTATCAATTCGTGCTTTTGAGAAGTTGAGGAGTGTGTGTGCAGTTTGGTCTAACAGGAAAAGTGGCGCTGGTTACCGGCGGGACACGCGGTCTCGGTCGGGTGATAGCGGCTACCTTGGTCGAACAGGGCTGCAAGGTGATGGTCACTGCGCGTAATGCAACGGACAAGCTGGACGATGGCATGGCTTTTTATCAGTCCGATATCCGTGATCCCGAAGCCGTACAGGAACTGGTCGACCACACGGCCAACACTCTCGGTGGCATCGATATATTGGTGAACAACGCAGGCGGGTCTCCGGCATCGGATGCGGCAACCGCCAGCCCGCGCTTCGCCGATGCGATCATGGGGCTCAACCTTATGGCTCCCTATTATTTGGCCCGCGCCTGTCACCCTTATCTGGTGAAATCGGATGGTGGCAGCATCATCAATATCGGCAGCGTTGCCGGCATAAGGCCCGCTCCAGGCACCGCAATTTATGGCGCTGCAAAGGCGGGGCTGATGAGCCTGACCCAGAGCCTTGCGCAGGAATGGGGCAAGGATGGGATCCGCGTAAATGCGATCATCGTGGGTCTCGCCGACACCGAGAATGCGGAAGCAACCTATGGCGACGCAGACGCGCAGGCAGCGGTGGCAGCGTCGCTGCCACTAGGGCGCATGTGCCGAGGAGAGGATGTCGCCACCGCCGTCTGCTATCTGGCCTCGCCAGCAGCGGGATATATTTCGGGCGCACGATTGAATGTGGATGGTGGTGGCGAAAAGCCGTATTTTCTTGATTTGGTAAAAGGGAGTTAGCGCCGTGACTGTGCAAGGGCTTGGCTATGTTGTGATCGAAACGACCGACAAGGCAAAATGGCATGAATATCTGACAAAGATTGTTGGAGCGATGGCCAATGGCGAAGGATCAGATGGCGCGGCCTTGTATCGGCTGGATGAACGCGCCGCACGTTTCCGTGTCATTCGGGGCGAGGCTGACAGGTTTGCCGTCGCGGGTTGGGAGCTTGCCGATGCGGCTGCGTTTCAGTCAATGAAAAGCAGGCTAGCTGATGCTGGTTGTGTCATGACGGATTGCGATGCAACTAGGCGCGGCGTCGCAGCCCTCGCGTGCGGGAAAGATCCGGCAGGCAGCGACTTTGAAATATTTTATGGTCCGGACGAGGCAAGCAGTCCGTTCGAATCCCCCGCAGGCGTAACCGGGTTTGTTACCGGGAAGCTTGGTATGGGCCATGTTGTCTATGGCTCACTAGCCTTTCACGACACCCATAATTTCTATCGCGACACCATGGGTTTCGGCGACACCGACTTGCCTGAAATTGAAGCCGGGCCACCGGGTTCTCCCAAGATGGGGATTGCCTTCATGCATGCCGCTACGGGTCGCCATCACAGCGTCGCGGTGATCCAGATGCCGGAGCCACCCGCCGGATGCGTCCATATCATGGTAGAGGCTCGAACACGTGCTGATGTCGATGCCGCCTATCAACGGATGCAAGCGGCGGATGTACCGGTATCGGCAACACTGGGGCAGCATACAAATGATGAAGTCATCAGTTTCTACATGCAGACACCGGGCGGATTTGATCTGGAATTCGGTTGGGACGGCCTAGTGGTTGATCCGGCTACCTGGGTTCCAACCGCGCACACAGAAGTCAGCAAATGGGGCCATGAATGGGCCTGGCAAAAAGCGGCTGCCAAAGCCGCAGCAGAAGAGGCAAACGGTTGATGCTTGATAAACGTATGACACCAGCCGAGATCGTCGGCCGACTGAGCGACGGCATGACCGTCGGTATTGGCGGTTGGGGCCCGCGTCGCAAGCCGATGGCTTTGGTGCGCGAGATCATCCGCAGCGATCTCAAGGACCTGACCATTATTGCCTATGGCGGCGCCGATGTCGGGATGCTTTGTGCAGCGGGCAAAGTAAAGAAACTGGTCTTTGCCTTTGTTTCGCTGGATGCGATTCCGCTCGAACCATGGTTCCGCAAATCGCGTGAAGCAGGACAGATTGAAGTGCTGGAGCTCGATGAAGGAATGCTCCAGTGGGGACTGAAGGCAGCGGCATTCGGGCTTCCATTCCTTCCAACGCGGGTTGGCCTTGGCACCGATCTCGCGGAGCTGGGCGGGTTAAAAACCGTGCAATCGCCTTATGTTGATGGCGAGACACTGATCGCCATGCCTGCTCTGAAACTCGATGCGGCGCTGCTCCACGTCAATCGCTGCGACTACCGCGGCAATGTGCAATTGCTCGGCCCGGATGCTTATTATGACGAATGGTTCGCGAAGGCATCGGTTAAAACTTATGTGTCTTGCGAAGAATTGGTCGATAAAATGGAAGATCATTATCACGATGACGCGGAAGCCAATATCTTCGAACGCTGCTTCGTCACAGGCGTCACAGAAATAGTCGGCGGGGCGCACCCCTCTTCGATGCCCCCGCTTCATGGTCCGGACATGAAAGCGTTCAAAGCCTATGCTGGCGCAGCAAAAGATCCGGGGGACTGGAGCGCGGTTGCCGACCAGTTTGTTGGGCCCGATGAAGCGACTTATCTCGACTCTGTTGGCGGAAAGGAAGCGGTCATGAATATCCCGCTGGCGATATACTGATGAGCGATGTCACTCTCGCAGAGCTCTGCATTTTTGCATGCTCTGAAACCTTCCGCACCGATCGCGAGATAATCGCAACCGGCATCGGCCCTGTCCCGCGCGTCGGCGCTGGTCTGGCCAAGCTGACCCACTCTCCCGGCCTGATGATGACCGATGGCGAAGCCTATCTGGTTGAACAGCCGGTGCCGATGGGCCCGCGCGGCGATTATCAGGTAAAGCGCGCCGGCCACCTGCCCTTCTCGCGTTTCTTTGATAGCGCGGTATGGACCGGTCGCCGCCACGCCATGGTCACGCCGACGCAAATTGACCGCTTTGGCCAGACCAACCTTTCGCAACTCGGCGGAACGCACCATCAGCCAAAAACCCAGATGCTCGGCGTGCGCGGATTTCCGGGGAACAGCATTTATCACGCCAATTCGATGTTCATTCCGTTCCATTCGAAACGCACTTTTGTTGAAGGCGAAGTCGATATGGTATCCAGTGCTGGTTATAACCCGGCCAAACGGGTTGCCGGTGGCAATTATGATCATATCGACCTGCAACAGATGGTCACCAATCTTTGCGTGATGGATTTTGGCGGACCGGATAATGCCGTTCGCGTTATTTCCCTTCATCCCGGCGTGACCTTCGATCAAGTGCAGGAGACCACCGGATTTGAACTGGTTGATGCCGTGGAAGGCGAGACCGCCTTGCCGGGCAAAGATGCTCTGGTAATCATCAACCAGCTTGATCCGCATAATTATCGCGCGAATGTCATCCGTGACAATCCGCCAGCCAAAAGGACAGTAACATGAGCGACGATCTTGTCCCCCTCGAGGACGTAACGCCGGAATATGAGACCGACGAGCCGATCCTTTATAAAGCCAAGGACGGCATCGCGTGGATCACACTGAACCGGCCCGAATTTCACAACGTCCAGAATAGCCAGATGACCTATGCGCTCGACGACGCCTTCATGCGTGCGGTTGATGATGACGCAGTCAAGTGCATCGTACTCAAATCCGATGCAAAACATTTCAGCGCCGGTCACGATATTGGCTCACCCGGACGTGATTTTCACTCCAGCTTTGATCGCCGCCTGATGTGGTACGATCACGCCAATAAACCGGGTGCTGAAAAGGCCTATATCCGCGAGCAGGAAGTCTATCTCGGCATGTGCAAGCGCTGGCGGAATATTCCCAAGCCGACCATCGCCCAGGTCCACAAGGGCTGCATTGCAGGAGGGCTGATGCTCGCCTGGGTGTGCGATATGATTATCGCTTCCGACGATGCCTTCTTCCAGGATCCCGTCCTGCAAATGGGCTTTCCTGGACTTGAGTACTTCGCCCATACATTTGAATTAAATACACGTATTGCAAAGGAATTTCTTTTCCTTGGCGAACGCATGAGTGCCGAGCGGGCCTATCAGATGGGGATGCTCAACCGGGTTGTTCCGTTCGAGCAACTGGCCGCTGAAGTGCTGAAAGTGGCCCAGCGCATTGTTGCACAGCCGCGGCTTGCGTTGCAGCTCGCCAAACAGGCTTGCAACCATATGGATACCCTCGCCGGCAAAGAAGCAGGGATCGATGCCTCCTTTGGCTATCATCATTTCGCTCATGCCCAGAACCAGTTGACCAAGGGTGATTATATTGCCGGTTTCGACGGCAAGAAAATGGCTGAGAAGAACAAGGAACAGGAAGCCAAGAGCTAAGTCATGGGCGATCCGCTTTCCACTCCCCTCACTGAAATGCTGGGCTGCCGCCTGCCGGTAGTTCAAACGGCAATGGGCTGGATTGCGACGCCGCAGCTAGTGGCTGCGAGCAGCGATGCGGGTGCCTTTGGTTTTCTAGCCGGCGCGGTCATGAAACCGGCGGAACTGGCGGAAGAAATTGCCACGCTCAAAAATATGACGTCGCATAATTTCGGTGTGAACTTCCACAGTTTCCAACCGGGCGCGAAAGAGATTGTCGAGGTAATTCTCGCCAACGCCGACCGGGTGCGAGCAGTCAGCTTCGGACGCGGTCCCGATGCTGAAATGATCGGCAAATTTCGCGATGTCGGAATTATCTGCATGCCGACGGTGGGCGCGCAGAAACACGCCGAGAAGATGGTCGCGCTGGGTTGTCAGGCAATCACCATTCAGGGCGGCGAAGGCGGCGGCCATACCGGATCGGTGGCAACCACGGTGTTACTCCCTCAAGTACTTGACGCCGTTGATGTTCCGGTGATCGCGGCAGGCGGATTTGCCGATGGACGCGGACTGGCTGCCGCTTTGGCTTATGGTGCGGCGGGTATCGCAATGGGGACACGCTTCATGATGACTAGCGACAGCCCCGTCCCTCAGGGGCCCAAGTCAGCCTATACCAGGGCGACGACCAATGACATTACCGTGACAACCAAAGTCGACGGCATTCCGCAGCGGATGATTATCAATCCGATGCTCCGCAAAATCGAGAGATCTGGCGCGCTTGCCAAATGGCAACGCGGCCTGATGGCAGGGCTTGCAATGAAGAAACAAACCGGCTCCAGCTGGGCCGATCTGATCCAGACCGCGCGCGGCATGACTGCGCACGGCGCCATGTCCCTCCCCGAAGCGATGATGGCCGCTGCCGCCCCGATGCTGCTCCAGAAAGCGGTCGTGGAAGGTGACGCCCAAAACGGTCTGATGGCTACAGGGCTTGTTGCCGGCCGTCTCGACAATTTACCGAGCTGCGCAGAGCTAATAGCAGCCATTGAAAAAGACGCACGGGACCGTATCGCTTCGTTTGCCACGCCAACCCAGACCTTCAAGGGAGTCGCCTGATGCCGATCACCACCACCATCAAGGACAAGATCGCAGAGATCGTTTTCGATGTTCCTCCGGTAAACGCGTTCGACAGCGAAACATGGATGTCGATCCCAGGAGTCATCACCGAGGCGGCGCGCAATCCTGATGTGAATTGTGTGCTCATTCGCGCCGAGGGCAAGGGATTTTGCGGCGGTGTCGATATCAAGGAAATGCAGGCCCACCCCGAGCGCATCACCATTCTCAATCGCGGAAACTATCTTACCTTCAAGGCGGTCCGCGATGCCGAGGTTCCGGTGGTTAGTGCCGTCCATAAATTTGTCATCGGAGGCGGGATTGGCGTGTGCGGTGCCAGTGACGTAATCATCGCTGCGGACGATGCCTATTTCTCTCTCCCCGAAGTCGATCGTGGTGCAATGGGTGGCGCCAGCCATTTATCCCGCATGCTGCCCCTCCACAAAGTGCGCGCCGCCTTTTTCACCGGCGGCACCGTTCCGGCAGAGGAAGCCTATCGTTTGGGCGCGGTCGAGAAAGTAGTGCCCCGCGCCGAACTCGAAAAAGAAGCCCGCGAATTTTGCGCTATCATCGCATCAAAATCCCGCAAAGCCCTGGTCATCGCCAAGGAAGCGCTCAACGGCCTCGAGGAGCGTGATGTCGATCGCGGCTATCGCTGGGAACAGGGATTCACTCTGGAAATGTATATGCACGAAGACAGCCAGAAATCGCGCGATGAGTTTGTCGAAACCGGTAAGGCGGCAAAATTCTGATGGACCTGAATTACACCCCGGAACAACAGGCCTTCCGCGCCGAAATACGCGAATGGCTCGCCGACAATGTGCCAGAGAAACCACTTCTGACGCTCGAGGGCGAAGAGGGCTTTCATCAGCATGTCGAGTGGGAACGCAAGCTGGCCAGCGGCAATTGGGGCATGGTCACCTGGCCGAAACAATATGGCGGGCGCGGGCTCGATCTGATCCAGTGGCTGATCTTCGAAGAAGAATATTGGGCGGCAGGAGCACCACTGCGCGCCAATCAGAACGGCATTTTCCTGCTCGGCCCGACGGTCATGGAATATGGCACCGACGAGCAGAAAGCGCGCTTCCTCACACCGATGGCCAATGGCGAAGTCATGTGGGCGCAGGCATGGTCCGAACCGGATGCGGGCAGTGACATGGCCGCGATCACGACTAAGGCGGTGCGCGATGGCGATCATTATGTCATCACTGGTCAGAAAACATGGTCGAGCCGCGCGAGCTTCGCCGATTGGGGCTTTGGGCTATTCCGGACCGAAGAAGGCAGCAAGCGCCACAAGGGCCTGAGCTTCATCCTGTTCGATCTCAACAGCCCGGGCATCACACGCCGTCCGATCCGTCAATTGCATGGCGAGCCCGGATTTGCTGAATTATTCTTTGACGAAGTGCGCGTACCGGCAGAGAATATGCTGGCTGGCCAAGGCGAAGGCTGGAACGTTGCGATGGCAACCGCCGGCTTTGAACGCGGATTGATGCTGCGCTCTCCCGGACGGTTTCAGGCGACGGCCAAGCGCCTGGCTGATCTCTATCGAGCAAATGAAGAAAATACTTCACCTGCTACCCGCGAGGCGGTGACGCAGGCGTGGATGGGTACGCAGGCCTATGCCTATAATACCTATTCGGTTGCTGCTAAAATATTGGCGGGCGGGAAAATTGGCGCGGAAGCCAGCCTCAACAAGATATTCTGGTCGGAGCTCGACCGGTCGATGAACCGGTCGGCCATGCAACTGATGGGTGCCGCTGCCGAACTCGCAAAATTTGCAGACGGTTCGGTGAATCAATGGCTTGATGGATATATCTTCTCATTGTCCGGACCGATCTATGCCGGTTCCAACGAGATCCAGCGCAACATCATCGCGGAACGCTTTCTCGGATTGCCAAGACAGGGAGCCGGTTGATGGAATTTCTATTGTCAGACGACCAGTTGACGCTCGCGGAAGGTGTGAAAGACTATCTCGCGGGGACCCATGGACCCGAAGTGCTGCGCCGCCTTGACGAAGGAAGCAATCGCGATCCCACCATCTGGCAGGGCCTTGTAGAAATGGGCCTCCCCGCTTTACTGGTCCCGGAAGATCAAGACGGCCTCGGCCTCAAGCTGTTGGATGCAGCATTGATTGCAGCCGAATGCGGCCGGTCCTGTTTGGCTGAGCCTCTGGTCGACACCGCTTTTGTGGCCGTCCCCTGGTTGACGGCAAAGGGGGATATTGCCGATCTGGCGCCAATTGTATCGGGTGAAAAGATAGTACCGCTCGCACACAAGATCAACGGCTGGGTAGCCGACGGCGATGGCGCTTCGCTGCAAAGCGTTGACCCGCTGCGAAATCTGACCGTCGCACCCGCAGATGCAACCGACGATCCGCATTTACTCAATCTGGGCGCGCTGATGTCAGCCGCACAGCTGGTTGGCATTGCCGACGCCATGCTCGAACAGGCTGTGGAATATGCGAAGGTCCGCAAACAATTCGGCCAGCCAATTGGTGCATTCCAGGCCGTCAAACACCACCTGGCCACGGCAACGGTTGCGTTGGAATTTGCCAAGCCTGTCGTTTGGCGCGCGGCTCAAGCGATGGATGACGGCATCGACAGCGCGCCTGTACATGTCAGCCATGCCAAATTGGCCGCTGGCGATGCCGCGCTGCAAATGGCCGAGACGGCTATCCAGGTGCACGGCGCGATGGGCTATACTTACGAGGTCGACCTCCATTTCTGGATGAAGCGCAGCTGGGCATTGATCGGGGCTTGGGGCAACCGGGCCTTTCACATGAAACGGGTTGATGGCGGGGTTATCGGTGGATCGCTGGACATCGGTCCGGCCCATACATTCGCATAAGGAAAACTGATGGCAGAAGCCTATATTATTGACGCAGTCCGCACGCCGATAGGGCGCAAAAAAGGTTCGCTTGCCGCGCTACACCCGGCTGATCTGGGTGCGCATCCAATCAAGCAATTGACCGAACGGACGAACTTTGATGCGGGAGCTGTCGACGATGTCGTCTGGGGTTGCTGCGACACTATTGGACCGCAAGCCGGTGATATCGGCCGGTCGGTCTGGTTGGTGGCAGGTCTGCCGCAACATGTGCCTGGAACGACCGTGGACCGCCAATGCGGGTCATCGCAGCAAGCATTGCACTTCGCTGCTCAAGGCGTGATGTCCGGAACGCAAGATTTGGTTGTCGCCGGCGGCAGTCAGGCGATGAATGCGATTCCGATGAGCGCCGCCATGTACGCGGGCCAGCCTTATGGTTTCGACAATCCATTCAACACTTCACCCGGTTGGGTCGCGCGCTACGGAGACGGCCTGCTCAACCAGATCAATTCGGCCGAAATGATAGCCGATAAATGGGATATCAGCCGTGAACAGATGGAAGAATTCGCGCTCGCCTCTCATCAGCGCGCGCAGGCGGCTGCCGACAATGGCTGGTTCAAAAACGAAATTGCCCCGATGGAAGGACTGGAGGCAGATGAAACCATAAGGCCCGGCACGACATTGGAAGGACTGTCTCAACTAAAGGCCATTCAGGAAGGCGGCAAGGTCACCGCGGGCGTATCTAGCCAGAATTGTGACGGCGCAGCAGCAATGCTGGTGGCTTCCGAACAGGCTGTCAAAGACCACGGCCTGAAGCCTCGCGCTCGTATCCATCATATATCGGTCCGGGCCGATGATCCTGTCTGGATGCTTACCGCGCCGATTCCAGCAACCGAACATGCGCTCAAAAAAGCGGGCATGACTGTGGATGATATCGACCTGTTCGAATGCAACGAGGCCTTTGCCAGCGTGCCGATGGCCTGGATGAAGGAACTCGGCATTCCCCATGAAAAAGTGAATGTGCAAGGCGGTGCAATCGCTCTTGGTCATCCGCTTGGAGCTACCGGCGCGCGGCTAATGACGACACTGCTGAATGCGCTTGAACGCACTGGTGGACGCTATGGACTTCAGACCATGTGCGAAGGCGGCGGACAGGCCAATGTGACGATAATAGAGAGGCTCTGATGGGAATTTGTGACAATAGAACGGTTATCATAACGGGCGCTGCCGGCGGTCTGGGCAAGAGCTATGCTCTTGCCTTTGCTGCCGAGGGCGCAAATGTTTTGGTCAATGACATCGGAACATCTCTGGGCGGCGAGGGCCGCGATACCAGCGCGGCAGACGCGGTGGTTGCGGAAATAAAAGCAGCCGGCGGCAACGCCATCGCCAACTATGAAGACGTTACCGACTGGGATGCCGGCAAGCATATCGTCGATGCCGCAGTCACCGCATTTGGCGACCTGCATGTCATCGTCAACAATGCCGGGATTGTTCGCGACCGGATGTTTGTCTCTGCTACGCTCGATGAATGGGATGCGACAATGCATGTCCATCTGCGCGGGCATTTCTGTATCGCGCGGCACGCCGTTGATTACTGGCGCGCGCGTTCGAAAGAAGGCCATGAGATTGATGCGCGGATCATCAACACGACATCTGGCGCAGGTCTGCAAGGTTCGATTGCACAGGCGGCCTATTCGACAGCAAAAGGCGGTATCGCTTCGCTGACATTGGTCCAAGCGGCTGAATTGGGTCGTTACGGCATTACCGCCAACGCCCTTGCGCCATCGGCCCGAACCCGCATGACCGAACAGGCTTTTGCCGACAAGATGGCTACTGGTGGAGATGCCTTCGATGTTATGCATCCGGACAATATTGCCTCAACCGTAGTTTGGCTCGGTTCGCCCTTGTCGAAGGATGTAACGGGCTGCGTTTTTGAACTCGAAGGCGGAAAAATCATGCTGGAGGATGGCTGGCGCGAAGGACCAGTTGTCGACAAGGGCGCGAAATGGCAGCCCGGCGATGTTGGCGGAGCGATTAAAGAACTGCTTGGAAAGCGAGTGGAGCCACGAAAGGTCTGGGGGACTACCTGATGGATTTTTCTTTTACCGACGAACAGCGGATGATCGCGGAGACAGCGCAAAGCTTCTTCGCTGAAAATGCGACTAGCAAACGCACACGCGAAGCAATGGCAACCGATGGCTTTGACCGCGAAACTTGGCAATCCTTTTGTCAGGAATTGGGATTGGGCGGTATCATTATCCCCGAAGAATACGGTGGTGCGGGCTTAGGTAATGTGGAGCTAGCTATTATTGCCGAAGCCGCTGGAGCACAGGTCGCTGCTTTGCCATTGCTTAATCTCGCGATCAGTTCGGCGATGATTGCTGCTGGTGGAACCGAAGCTCAGAAGCAGAAATGGCTTCCTCGGTTGATTTCCGGTGAGGTCATTGGTGCTGCTGCAGGCAATGATACCGTCAAATATGATGGCCACAAATTAAACGGCAGTTTTGAATTTGTGCCACATGGCAACGTGACCGATATTTTTGTTCTCGCGCACCCGGATCAGGCATGGATTGTCGAAAAGGGTGCGCCAGGTCTCTCGGTTGAAACAGCCACAACAATGGATCAAACTAGGCCGCTTTCTACCGTCATCCTAGACAATGTAGAAGGCGAACCATTTGCAGATTTCCTACCGGCTATGCATGCGTCCCAATCGGCTGCCTGGCTTTGTTTGGCAGCAGAGGCTCTTGGTGGGGCGCAGGCTTGCCTTGATCGCACCGTCGAATATTCGAAAGAACGTGTGCAGTTTGGGCGCGCGATTGGCAGCTTTCAGGCCTATAAACACCGCGCCGCCGACATGATGATCGAGATCGAGCAGGCTCGATCTGCGGTTTATTGGGCGGCCTGTGCGGTCGATGAAGGATCGGATGATGTCAAACTTGCCCTGCACGCTGCAAAGGCCTTTTGCTCCGATACATTTTTCAAATGCGCAGGAGATATGATCCAGCTGCATGGCGGGATTGGCTTCACCTGGGAACATGACGCGCACCTTTTCTTTAAGCGCGCGCGATCAATCCAGACTTTGCTTCTAGACGGTAACTGGCACCGCGAGCAAGTCGCGACAATGATATTGGGAGAAGCGGCATGAAGCTCGGATTCTCGAAAGCCGAGGAAGATTTCCGCGCCGAATGTGCGGATTGGCTGACCGGCCAGATGGCTGGTGAATTTTCAGATATCAAAGGCATAGCCACCCTAACCGCGAAGGCGGAGCGGCGCAAAGAATGGGAGCAGCAACTCGCTGCGCACAAATGGTCATGCATCGGCTGGCCTACCGAATGGGGCGGGCGCGGTGCAAGTCTGGCCGAACAAGTGATTTTCGCCGAGGAATATGCCCGCGCGGGGGTGCCGGGGCGGGTCAATCATATCGGCATCGAGCTAGCCGGACCGACCATCCTGACATTCGGAACCGACGAACAGAAAAAGCGGTTCCTGCCGGATATTGCAGCAGGCAAGACGATCTTCTGTCAGGGCTTTTCCGAACCCAATGCCGGCTCCGATCTCGCCAGCGTGCGGACCAAGGCGCGGCTTGAAGGGGGAAAATGGGTGGTCAACGGCCAAAAAATCTGGACCAGCCTCGCGCATATTTCCGACTGGATTTTTGTGATCGCGCGTAGCGAAGAAGGCACCAAGGGACCAAAAGGCCTGACCTTTTTAATGATGCCCATTGACCAACCCGGCATCGAAATTCGCGGCATCAAGCAGATCAACGGCGATGCGGAATTTAACGAAACGTTCTTCACCGACGCCACTTGTGCCGAAGACAGTCTGATCGGAGCGCCCGGCGAAGGCTGGAGGATCGCGATGGGGCTATTGGCCTTTGAGCGCGGCGTATCGACACTCGGCCAGCAAATGGGTTTCCGCAACGAGCTGGATGAAATAATCGCTGCGGCAAAAGCCAATGGATCCGCCAACGACCCGCTGATCCGGCAACGGATTGCCAAAGCGGAAATTGGCTTGCACCTGATGCGCTATGGTGCGCTGCGGATGCTCTCCAACACCGACCACAGCAAAGTCGATGGCGCGGCGCTCACCTATAAAATCCAGTGGGCGAGTTGGCGGAGATCACTTGGCGAACTGGGCATGGATGTGCTTGGCCAGGCGGGAGAGGTTACAGACAATCCGGACTATGATTGGGGTACCCTGCCCAATCTGTTCCTCTATTCGCGTTCGGATACGATATATGGCGGTACCAACCAGATCCAGCGCAACCTGATTGCCGAACGCGCGCTCGGCATGCCCCGCGAACCCAGAGGTGATACATGATGGTGCCGACCTATCCCAAACCACGAGATTTGCTCAAAGGCAAAACCGTCGTTGTCACCGCGGCGGCGGGCACCGGCATCGGTTTTTCCGCTGCGAAACGCGCAGTCGAGGAAGGCGCAACGGTTCTGATCAGCGACTTTCACGAGCGGCGGTTAGGTGAGGCCGCGGACGCGATCGCCGAGGCGACGGGCACACGCCCCGCGGCTTGCGTGTGCGATGTAACCAGTCAGGAGCATATCGACAATCTTCGCGATACCGCGGTAGCGGCCCTCGGCCATGTCGATGTGCTGATCAACAATGCGGGCCTCGGCGGAGAGGTCGCTGTGGTCGATATGACGGACGCGCAATGGGAGCGCGTTCTCGACGTCACCCTCAACAGTGTATTCCGGATGACCCGTTCTTTTCTGCCCCATATGCAGGATCGCAAGACCGGCGCCATCGTCAACAATGCCTCTGTACTGGGCTGGCGCGCGCAAAAGGGACAAGCCCATTATGCAGCCGCGAAAGCTGGCGTGATGGCGTTCACGCGCTGCTCGGCGGTCGAGGCGGCGGAATTTGGCGTGCGGATCAATGCGGTAGCGCCCAGCATCGCGATGCATGCGTTTTTGGCAAAAGTCACAAGCGAAGAACTGCTCGAGGAACTTTCCGCCAAGGAAGCCTTTGGCCGTCCGGCTGAAGTCTGGGAAGTCGCCAATGTCATGCTCTTCCTCGCGAGCGATCTTTCCTCCTACATGACTGGAGAAATTGTCGCTGTCTCCAGCCAGAGAGCCTGAAGATGGCCAAGATATACGAAAGTCCGCGCGATCTTGTTGGCCAGGAAGGCACAATCCTTGGCCCCAGCGACTGGCTGCTGATTGATCAAGAAAGGGTCAATGGATTTGCCGATGTTACCGGCGACCATCAATGGATTCATGTCGATGAAGAACGCGCCAAGGACGGACCTTTTGGCGGTACCATAGCCCACGGATATCTGACGATGAGTCTCGTCAACATGTTCCTGCCCACTTTGGTCGAGGTTCGCGGCTTCACGCATGCAGTCAACGTCGGCGCTGACCGGCTGCGCTTTCTCGCGCCGGTTTTGGTAGGCAGCAACATTCGCGCGGTTGGTGAAATCATCAAAGTCGAGGAAATAAAGGGCGCGATCCAGCAAGTCATTCGCGTCACTATAGAAATTGAAGCCAGCGAGAAGCCTGCCTGCATCATTGATACCGTTAGCCGCTATTACCCGGAGGACTAAAAATGCCCGTTACAACCGAAGATAAAATCAAGGCCGTCGAAACGTATATCAATTCATTCTCCAAAGGTGATCTGGAAGCAATCGTTGGGCTCTATGCCGACAATGCAACGGTCGAAGACCCGGTTGGCACACCGATCAAAGAAGGAATCGAGGCCGTCCGTGAGTTTTATACCGGCGCGGTGGGCAACGGTGCACAACTGGAACTAACGGGAACCCCGCGCTGCGCCGGCGATTATGTCGCCTTTCCCTTTGCTGCCAACATCAACATGGATGGCAACAAGGCACATATCGAAATTATCGACACCTTCCGCTTCAACCGAGATGGCCAGGTCATTGAAATGCGCGCCTTCTGGGGTCCAGAGAATTTTGTGACCGGTTGATTTGATGAATCAGCACACCCTACCCTTAACAATCCCGCATGTTGCAGAAGAAGCAGCCCGAAAATGGAGCAATGAGCCGGCACTCTTGGAAAATGGCGAGGAATGGAGTTTCAGCGAGTTGTGGCGGCGCGGACGCGAAAGTGCATCGGCCTTTCTCGCGGCAGGCATTGGCAAAGGCGACCGCATCGCAATCTGGGCACCCAACAGCCGCGAGTGGATCGTCATAGCGCTCGGCATATTGACCGCGGGTGCAGCCGTGGTGCCACTTAACACAAGACTCAAAGGTCGCGAGGCAGGCGATATCCTGCGCCGCGCGAACGTGAGGATGCTGTTTACCGTCGATGATTTTCTCGACACTGATTATCCAGCGCTAATTGCGGGTGAAGCTTTGCCCGATCTGACACAAATAGTGTTGATTGGGAACGAACTAGAGGGGTTTCTGGCAGGTGGGAAAGGCGCGGATGATCCGACAATCGACGATGCGATGGCCGCCCTTTCACCCGAAGATATTTCCGATATCATGTTCACCAGCGGCACGACGGGCGCGCCGAAGGGCGTTCTGACCACTCATAGCCGTATCGTTCCCATGTTCCGCCACTGGGTGGAAGTCATGGGCCTAGCCGAGGGTGAACGATACCTGATCATCAATCCCTTCTTCCACAGTTTCGGGTTCAAGGCCGGTTGGGTCGCGGCACTGATAGCCGGCGCTGTTATCATTCCCATGCCCAGTTTTGATGTTGCTGGAGTTATCGAAAGAATCGAACAGGACAAGGTCAACTTCCTCCCCGGACCCCCGACGATCTACCAATCCTTACTGGCGGCAAAGGCCATGCAGGATTTCGATACAAGTTCGCTCCGGGGCGCCGCAACCGGCGCGGCCACAGTGCCGCCCGAACTGATCCGGCGTATGCGCGAGGAACTAAATCTCGTCGATACGGTCACCGCGTATGGAATGACAGAATGCTCGACCATAACCGCCTGCAGGATCGGCGACCCCCGCCGACCTGATCGCACAAAGCTGCGGCAAGGCAATCCCGGGACTGGAAGTCATGATTGCGGGACAAGATGGCATAGAGGTCGCACGATGCAATACAGGCGAAATATGGGTGCGTGGCTATGCTGTGATGCTGGGTTATCTGGATGATCCCAAGGCGACGGCAGAAGCCATTGACGCCGATGGCTGGCTCCACACCGGTGATGTCGGGGAAATGGACGAAAATGGCTATGTCCGCATCACCGACCGCAAGAAGGATATGTATATCTCCGGCGGTTTCAATTGTTATCCGGCAGAGATCGAGAAACTATTATCTGAACATCCTGCGGTTGGAATGGTCGCGGTAATCGGCATTGCCGATGAGCGAATGGGAGAGGTAGGCAAAGCGTTTGTTGTAGCGCGTCCGGGAACCAAAATAGATGAAAAAAGCCTGAAGCAATGGGCCGTAGAAAATATGGCCAATTACAAGATTCCAAAGATAATCCAAGTCTGTAACACACTACCGCTCAATGCCTCGGGCAAGGTGTTAAAAATGGAGCTGCGGTCTATTAGTCATTAAGTCGCTGGTTCGAACCCTTTGTTAGACATATCCCGTGGCATTGTCACGTTAACGCTGAACGAGCGTGATGCAGCGATAAGTTCGAAAGCTTATGCAACCGCTGCCGCAACTTTCCACTCGGCGAAGGCGCTTGATCTAAGTTTCTTGAAGAATGGTCTGCTGTTCAGATGACGTTGGTGGTTGAAGTGATTGTAGGTAGCGGCATGAACGTTGAGGAAGCGTTGGGCAGACCCTGGTGATTTGAACCGCTGCATCTTTCGTTCGCGTCTTCGGACCGGCTGGTGAGAGTTCTCAGCGCGGTTGTTTGCTCGCTTGT
>JABMNS010000015.1 GCA_013204445.1 Sphingomonadales bacterium | reverse complement strand
GGATAGTGCTGAGCAAACAATAACGGCTGAAGCCTTCTACCAGCTAGAAGCTGGTGGGTTTACTCCCAAGGTGAGACACTAAAAATCGAACTATACCTTTTGCCCGAAAACGTCGCGTTTGTGCGGACCTCCGGCCTACTAATCGGTCGGATAAAGTCTCTGCGGAGACAAAAAGAGGGCCAAATCCGCTTGATTTGACCCTCAGTCTCTACGCGCAATAGCCCATGACACTTATGGACTTCAGTCCCTTTTAGGCGGCCGAGTTCATCTCTAAGAACTTCCTCTGACCTTCCCAGTCTAGAGGCATATCCCGCGACAATAACTTCTCCGGATCAAGCCCTAGGGGCGCAGTTCCGGTTAGTAGCGCTTTCTGGATGTCGGGTGCCAATAGGCCGATGGCTATGCGCTCGCGTGTCCACTCGTTCATTGGCGTCAACATTTGCTCATGCGCTGCAGGGTACAGCGGCGAAGCGTTTAACTCCTTTAACTTGCGATGTGAGGTTCTAACCAGTTCAGCCAAAGCTGCTCGCTGTTCAGGCTTGTCCAGAAAGCGGTCTTTTGACCGCAGGGTCTTGCCTCGCCGGACTGGGCAGGCGTCTAGGGATAACACTAGCTCGCCCTCGATCATCTTAGCGGCTGGATCAATTTGGTGTGCTTTGGCGAGCAGCGTATCGTGGCAAGCATTAGCCTCAATCAAACCTGCAACATCCATCGTCACCGTCAGCGTGGTGGCGGAAAAGGTTATCCTCTTGATGGCATCGAAGATCTCTGGCTCGGGGCAGTCCTTATTCAGAAGGCAGCCCAGCTGAGCCTGAACAAATCGCTCGACACGTTCCGCCGATAGTCGATCGCCAAGCGGGGTCGCACTTCGAGCCTTCACTTTGCCGAGCGGCAGAAGGGTGTCGCTCACATAATATCGGTAGATCTTTTTTCCGCGGCCGTACCCAAAGCTGGGCCGCATTGGCTGACCTTGAGCATCAAAGATTTTGTTCTGAAGCGGGCAGGCTGCCGAGCGCGTTCGGCGGTTCACAAACTTGTGCCGGTTGGATGCCAAACGATCCTGCACCTGTTGGAACAGGTCCACGTCGATGATGGCATCATGCTCGCCAGGGTAAGACTTATCCTTGTGGGTTGTCTCACCTAAATAAATGCGATTACGCAGCAGGTAAGAAAGACCACTAGGGCCAAAGCGATAACCCCCTCGTTCCTTCCCACTTCGCGCGGTCCATTGCTTGGATCGGATATTGTCTTCATCCAGCCCCTTTGCGAGGGTGATGAGCGAGTTCAGTTCAAGATAGCGCTGGAAGATGCGGCGAACTTGGCCCGCCTCCGCTGGGTTCACCAGTAACTTACGGTCCCCAAGATCATAGCCTTTAGGAATGCTCCCGCCCATCCAAATGCCGCGCGCCTTTGATGCTGCAATCTTGTCCCTTATTCGCTCGCCGGTGACCTCGCGTTCGAACTGCGCAAAGGACAAGAGGACATTGAGCGTAAGCCGGCCCATGCTGTTTGTTGTGCTGAACGCTTGGGTGACGCTCACAAACGACGCTTTGTTCTGATCAAAGGTGTCTACGATGCGGGCAAAGTCTGTGAGGCTTCGGGTCAATCGATCGACCTTATAGACCACCACTATATCGACCTGGCCTTTTGAGATTTCGTCAAGCAGTGCCTTGAGTGCCGGACGCTCCATATTGCCGCCTGACCATCCGCCATCATCATAAAATTGGGGAAGGCACTCCCAGCCTTCGCCTGCTTGGCTTAGAATATACGCCTCGCATGCTGCGCGTTGCGCGTCCAGACTGTTGAAGTTCTGCTCAAGACCCTCGTCAGTCGATTTTCGGGTATAGATCGCACAGCGGCACTTTGTCTTGGCTTCGGTCATCGTACGTTGACGCCCCGCAGCCCAAAGAACCGCGGTCCGTTCCATCTGCGGCCAGTGATATGGCGGGCAACTTCAGACAGGCTACCAAAGGTCTGCCCCTCAAAGACTACGCCGCTTTCTATCACGACCACCTCGTAGCGACGACCTGCCCATTCGCGCGCCAATCGCATACCCGGCTGGGCAGCTGGCCGCAGGATGTTTTGCTCCTTAGAGAGTGTCCGCCGCGTCGCAGCATCAAGGTCGCCGAAAGCTTCGGCTTGGATGCGCCAAGCTAACACCCGCCGCAACAAATCCGCCGCCCGATGTTTTGGAGGCGATCCGTATCGGCGTTGCCATTCTGCACGAAGGTCCGCTAACGACATATCAATAAGCTGGGTGACGAAAGCGGTGGCCTGCTTCTTGCGGCTTGATGATTTTAACATAGGTGGTCTCCGATCGCAGCAGACCTATTGCCTGCTACCACCACCCGAACCCCGCCGGTTAGAGCCGGCAGGGCAAGCCGCTTCGATCAGTCCTTAAGCGCAATGTGCTGTTGCTCGTATTTAGAGCACAGTCCAGTCGAGTTTGTATTAAAAGTGGATGCCTGCAATGGTTAGGGTTGGGTGTATGCAGTGCCCGTCATTAACCGCTGATAAATCCTGCCGCTTGCGCCAATGGCAGCTTCGCGCCCTATCTCGGTCATGCCGGCGCCCTTGCTGCAATAGCAAAAGCAGACACAATTCTAGAAAAGGCCCCATGACCGAAAGTGGGTGGGAAACGGCCCTTCCGCTTTTCAAGGTATTCCTATAGAAAGCGGACATGACTAGGTTTGCCGCCCTTCTCCGTGCAGCAAATGTGGGCGACAAAGGCAAGCTGCCAATGGCGCAGCTTAGAGAGCTTTGCGCATGCGCCAAATTTACCAACATCCGAACTTACATCGCTAGTGGTAATGCAATTTTCACAAGCGATCTTTATGAAAATGAAGTTCGCGTGGCGCTTGGGAAGCAACTTGAAAAATGTGCAGGAAAACCGGTGGGAGTGTTGGTCAGATCTGTAAGCGAAATGGCTGATGTGATTTCTCGCAATCCATTTCAGGACGAGAGCGGTAGCCGCGTCATAGTATTATTCACTGATGATCTTCTTCCAAAAGAAGCGTTAAATGGAGCGACCGGTCTTGGGAATGAGAACGTGCAACTTGGCAAGCGGGAACTGTTCATACTCTACCCGAATGGCCAGGCGGGCACGAGATTGCGCCTTCCGAGCATGAAAGCTGGAACCGGACGGAACATCAATACGCTTACCAAGATCGCCGAAATTTCTAGAGCGCCAGGCTAAATATGGCATCACATGACTGCATCTGGGTGGGAAGCGGCCATACTATAGATCCGATACCGACTGCCGCTTTTTCTGCACCGACAGCGGACTACCTGCCTTCGACCAGACGACAGATAATAGCTGCCATCGACGTGTGAACATCAATTTCCAAATCTACTGGTCACCAAAAAAGTATCAATTCTGACGGATTTATTTATGGCATAACCAATGATAGACGTAAAACCCCATAACCGCGACAAGAACTACAGAATCGACAGCGACAGCTTATTTCTGAAGGCCTTAGGCATTTCGAACGATGCCGGAGATGTTAAGCCTAATATGTATGGAAAATATCGTCAGGTCTGTCGATTTGTCGAGCTTTTCATTGAGCGGATTGAGCGGACACAAGCTGTAAAACAGAAACGGGTCAAGGTTTTAGACATCGGATCGGGTAAGGGTTATCTGACCTTTGCGATGTATGATCAGCTGACCCAAGCTGGTCTCAACCCTAAGATTGACGGTGTTGATACCCGCTCGGAGATGGTCGATTTATGTAATGAAGCGGCGCAAACATCCGGCTTTGAAAACTTGGCGTTTCACAATATGAAAGCGGCGGATTTCGTTCAAGGCTACTATGATGCGATCGTCGCTTTGCACGCGTGCGACACGGCGACGGATGATGCATTATTCTATGGAATTAGGTCGAAATCCAAACTGATCGTGTGTGCCCCTTGCTGCCAACATGAGGTTTTGGTGGACCTACAGAAGAGCGAGACGTCGAACCGAAAATTCATCTCACACGGCTTGTTTCTGCAAAAACAAGCTGACCTGATCACCGACAACAGTCGTGTGATGCTTCTCAGAGCACAGGGTTATCAGGTTGATGTAATTGATTTCGTCTCTACCGAGCATACGCAAAAGAACACTCTTATTGCAGCCATAAAAAAGAGTAAGCCGTCTCCCAAACATTTCCATGAATACGAAGCCTATAAAAAGACATTTGGTTTTAACGGGATAAAGCTGGAGTCGCTGATGAGAGAGGCGGGATTAATTCGCTCAGAGTAAAACTGCGCCGTTGTTTGTACGCCGCTGCTTCGATCAGCCGCCGTACCGTATGTGGCCGGCTGATGTCCGCTTTCTGGCAGCGTCCTTATAACGAAAAACGTCTTACTTTGGGGCTTTTCCTATTGAAGGAACTTTGGTTCAGTAATTATGCGAAAAGTGACTTGCGCTATACCTGCGGAGGTTATCCATTGAGATAATTGCCGCCTGACTCATTCAAGATCGAATGTTAAACCGGCATACTTCCGCAATCGTTCAATCAGTTTGTCGCCCAATATTGAAGCTGGTGTCCAGAAACCACCCTTCACATCCTCGGGCATATCTTGAGCCAGGAAAGCCGCGGCCTGCGCCAGCATCTTTGCGGTCGAACCATAGCCCGGATCGCGGTCGCCAGTTACGCGGCACTTTATCTGATCGCCGGCAGCTGTGGTTCCCAAAAACACAAGATCATAATGGCCTTCCAGCTGCTCTTTTTCACTGGGCCCTTCGCCGGGCTTGGGCAGTATATAATTCTCCAGCAACCAACGAACCGGTGGTACCACCAGACCGATCATGAATAAATTCATGCCCCAGGCCGTCATCCGGGCCATCCGTTTTCCTTGTTTGCCTTGGCCCGTCACCATCGCTTCTTCATACATGAAGTCGGTGCCGTAACTGTTGGTCGTCAAAGCATTGGAACGGTGCACCACGCGGGTGTTGATGGCTGCCATCACGAAGGGGGCTATCCAACTACCATATTCATCATCATAGGCTATTTTTACATCGCGTTGTTGCGTGGTAAAGCCATGGCCTTGCGGACATAGGCTATAAGGATCTTGCAATTGCCGGCGCAGTTCCGCGTCGCCCTCGGCCTCCTTGACCATGTTGATGATACTCGCGATCGTGCCCCCCGATGCGCCGCCCTTCAATTTCGTTACCCTCATATTGATATGGCTGCACGTCTGACCAAATTGTTTTAAGGCGTGTTGTTGTAAAAAATGTACGCCTAGGTCTGATGGAATCGAGTCAAAACCGCAACAATGCAAGATTAATGCACCGGACTGCTGCGCAGCTTTTGCATAACGCTCCTGCATTTTACGGATCCATTGCGGTTCCCCGGTAAGGTCACAATAATGCGTTCCAGATTCGGCGCAGACCTTTACTAGTGTGTCCCCATATAGCGCATAGGGCCCAACGGTCGAAATTACGACTTTGCCGCGTCCGCACATCGCCTTTAGTGCGTCCTCGTCGCTCGCATCGGCTACCAGAATTTCAATGCCTGATAGGCCGATTTCATGACACAGGTTCTCAAGTTTGTTCCGGGAACGCCCGGCTATCGCCCAGCTTATCGACCCATCGGCAAATTGCTCATGCATATAGTGGGTCATAATTTGACCGACAAAGCTACTGGCGCCATAAACGATGATATCGAATTTCTGATCTGTCATGTGAACCCCTGAAGGAAGTTAAAACTGGTTGGCGATTTATGCGGTAGTTCATTCTACCGCCGAAGCGCGCTATTCTTGATGAACCGTCGCTTGTTGAACGGCAATAGACCGGTCAGATCGGTTGGTCTCTATAAATCATTCGCATCTCTTTGACCTCCAAAGACGAAAGCTATTCTGGCCTCTCACAAAGCAAAGTCGATAGCGGGGATAGGTGTTCGGGTTAAAATGGATGCTAGCATGGTGTCCGCTACATCCCGAAAGCGGACTCTAGCTTTGGTCTTTTTAAACGGCCGCAATTGGGTGGATTGCGGACAAAGCCCAATACCGGCCTATCTTGACTGCTACTGCAGAATGTGGCGTGATAAAAACGAGTATTTGCGATCTTGGGAGGAGTAATGTGACATATCACGCACAATGTTCTTGCGGCGCAGTCAAGCTAGAGGCGAATGGCGAACCGGTCGTTCAATGCTATTGCCACTGTAATTTATGTCGCAGCTACACCGGTGCTCCAGTCAATACGCCTGTGCTCTGGCCTCGGTAGAATGTCCGTTTTGCGTCGGGCGAGGACAAACTGAGGCGCTATTCGAGAACCGGACACGCCTCAGGCGATAGACTCTCCTGCAGCGTGTGCAACGGTTTAGTTGGGGTCTATCTTGCCGAGATCGGCCTTTTCGATATCTTTTCGGGCCTCGTTTCGGATTTGGATTTCAAGCCGACGATGCATCTCAACTACGAAAATACGGTGCTTCCTATCCAGGACGGTTTGCCGAAGCTGAGAGACATGCCAGTGGACTGGGGTGGCAGTGGAGAAGAGATCGCCGAATAGTCGAATTGCTGGCGCTTGATGTAAGGTCCGCTAATGCGGCGTTTCCCGACCAGCCGCTTTTACTTTCCATTCAATCAGTTCGAATGACCTCAACTGGGTGAGTAGCGGCCATACCTAAGTCCTTGGCAAATTCTCCCAACACCGCGCTAAGTCGGACCAGCGAAGGCCTCAGCCACAAAGTCCCGGCCAAGCCGCAGGCCAACAGGATCAACACTGTGAGCCACCCCGTAAGATACGTGACTGGTGACGTTCACGCCAAGGCGCTCCAGCTCGCTTTCCGCCAGATGGAGCGCCGCGATCGGAACCACCGGATCCGCGGTACCGTGCACCAGCAATACAGGGGGCTTAGCTAACTCCTTGCCCGCGAGCTCGGTCGTCCCTGTCAACATGCCCGAGTAGCCGACCACAGCGGCCACGGCTCGGGGTCTTCTCAGGCCGATATGAAGTGCCATCATCGTACCTTGACTAAAGCCGACCAGCGCCAAGTCTTCCTCGGTCAAGCCATACTGTTTCAGCTTGCGGTCGATAAACGCGTCGATTGCGGGTGCCGCTGAGGCCGCACCCGCCGCCAGCGCTGATGGAGCTAATCCCGATAACTCCCACCATTGATAGCCTGCGGCCATCATCCCGCAACGCTGCGGCGCGTGCGGCGCAAGAAACAGTGCATCGGGCAAAGTATCCTGCCAATGTGGAGCTAGCGAGATCATATCGGTGCCGCTTGAACCGAAGCCATGCAACAGAAGTACAATCTGCTTGGGCGAAGCTCCGGAGCGAGGCTTCAGGCTTGCCCCATTCACGATCTTGGACAACGGCATTTCGATCTCTCATTTGTTGAAGGCCACTTACTCGTGGCGACATTCAGCTCCTGCCGCTATGGTGCATGGATGTCATTCACTAAGATTGATCATTGGATCGGCAAAACGCTGTTTGCTCCACCGATCATCAAACTGTGCCAGCTTACTCACCAGAGCCAGTTCGCTGTTTCACGTCTTTTCTGGTTCATCACAGCTTTGGATGGCTTCTATCGTGCTGAAACGCTGTTCGGCTCGATCCTCTGGGGTGGACTCAGCGTTCTCATGATGTTTTCCGCCGCGCAGCGGGCAGATAGCCCAGCCACCAGCTTCATGTTTTTCCGGCTGCTGGCAATCGTTATGCTCGCTGTCGATATGGTTAGAGGTTCTGCCACCGGCGAGTGGGCAGGGATTGAGTTTTGGGTTTTCGTCCTAGTCGCCGAGTACGCGGCGATTATTCGCAACATCCCGCCGAAGGAGCCAGCCAAGTCAGCTGCTAAGGTATCAAAACCAACATCATAGGTGACGTCATCAACTGGGTGGGAAGCCGTCATTGAGACGAGCGACTTCTAATGTCCGCTTTATCCCGAAAGCAGACATAAGAAGTGATTTTTGCGGTGATCATGGATTTCGCCAATCGAACAGAGACATTTGTTGCGCGGCAAAGGACAATAAGTACGTTGCGGTGAGAATAAGCATACAAAGAATCCCGGCCAGCGCATTACCGGCCGGTGCATAACCAAACATACCCGCCCAGAAAAAGCCGGTCGCGATCGTTCCCATGCCGAAAGAAACAACGGTGTGTAGATAACCGACTTCCTTCAGTTCTTCGCGATTCAGCTTCAAATAAAACCAGGTCATGATCGTGCCCGTGATCATGCCTGCAATGACACCGCCAATGTGAAAGGCGCGCCAGGCCATTGCCTCTGAGCCGCCATAGGCATCGACAACCAGTGGTATGAAAGGAACAACAAGAAGCGGAAATGCGGCAGTGAGCAGCGCCCGGCTGTGCATGCGATCGGCTTTGCGTTGATCCTTTCCACCCATCACAAAGGTGAGGAAAACAATGATGAATCCAAAGAAGACGACGGAGATTTCAATAGTTGTAAGTGAGACCGATTGATATTGCATAGACTGCCCCCTAACCTGTTCCGGTCTGATCAGGCTTATCCTGCCGGGTTTTTTTGTAAATCCGCTAGAGACTGACGATGATTAAGCCCGCTTTTGCTTCCAAAGCAGGCACTAGAGCCAGATCACATGAAAGGCCGCACTTGCGCCGGTTGCTGACCAGCCGCTTTATTTTCCATCTATTCAGTTCGAATGTCTGCAAGTGGGGCGATAGCGGACTCTGGAGCCAATCTTAGTGAAAAAAGGCACTGGACCGCTTGCCCCCCCCCGCCTCAGCGGGCTTTCCGCGACTGACTTGAATTACGGCAAACAACCAGTCAGTTTGACTTGAGGTTTACGCAAATGCCGCCGGTACAGTTATCATCGTCACAAGCGCCAAAAAAAGGCAGCCAATCAAACGCGGGACAATCTGTTCTCTGATACTCATTTGTACCGTACTAGTTATAACATAATAAGCAAAACCAAACGTTCTTGGTTAATAATTCATGGGATTAGCGAACCGAGAAACAAGACCATGCCCGCGATGCACGCAGTCGCGGAGTTTATGCCCACTTTTGCGCGGTGATTTCAACCGGTCGACGCAACACAAGCACCGAACCGCTGGGCCGGTGTTTCATAATCGAGGGTCTTTCTGGGACGCTCGTTAAGCTGTCTGGCTACAGCATTTAGCTTTGCTTGGCTATGAACCGATAGATCAGTACCTTTTGGGAAGTACTGGCGCAGCAGCCTGTTGGTATTCTCGTTGGAGC
>JABMNS010000114.1 GCA_013204445.1 Sphingomonadales bacterium | reverse complement strand
GGCAGACCGACTTTACTTATCTGAAGATCATTGGCTGGGGCTGGTATTACTTACCCACCATCCTCGACGATTACTCCCGCTACATCATCGCGTGGAAACTGTGCACGACGATGCGGGCCGAGGATGTCACCGATACGTTGGAGCTGGCATTGGAGGCATCGGGCTGCGATCAAGCCCATGTATTACACAAACCGCGCCTGCTCAGCGACAATGGTCCCAGCTATGTCGCAGGGGAGCTGGCTGACTTCTTGGCAAAAAAGAAGATGCGTCATGTTCGCGGCGCACCTTTCCATCCGCAAACGCAGGGTAAGATCGAGCGATGGCACCAGACTTTGAAGAACCGGATACTGCTGGAAAACTATTATCTGCCCGGTGATCTGGAAGCCCAGATCGAAGCGTTCGTCGAACACTATAATCACCAGCGGTATCACGAGAGCCTGAAAAACGTCACACCCGCCGATGCCTACTTCGGCAGGGCAGAATCTATCATCAAACAACGAGAAAGGATCAAACGAAAAACCATCGAACAAAGGCGCTTGCTTCACCGCAAGCTTGCCGCATAATATCAACCAACAGATGGAACCAAATACTCACCTGTTTTAAAACGCCATATGTCTCAAATTATCTGACGACGGACAGCCAAGGCAATTCTATGGATAAAACAACGAAACGATTGAAGCAGCATTGGAACTGCTTTTCGTTTTCGCATCGCCACGGACATTCCCCTGAATTCGCAAATTTGAGTCGCTGGCCAAAACTGGATGGGAAGCAGCCGTTTAGTCAAACGACTATTAATGACTGCTCTTGGGCCGAAACCGAACATCATCAGTTTTCAGCAATGCGCGATTGTCGCTAGGAGTGCCTGTTCAAACTATCCTCACGCATGAAGCTGAAATTGTCAGTTAGATAAGCGCGCTTGGTTGGCGTCAAAACACCAGTTAAAAGACATCAATTTTGGCGCAAGAGTGAAAGACCTTGTTTTTTGTTCAGAATTCAAGTCGATTTTTCCAGCTCTGCACGGCCTATCTCCCAACTTTTGCCACAAAAACGAACATCGCCCCGACGGAACCGGTGAGGATGAGCGCCACGAACATCGCCGGAATACCGCCGATACTGTCCAAAAATCCCAGTGAGGCAGAAGCACCGGATATTCCTAGATTGGAAATTGCCATGAACATTGAAAATTGCGTGGCTGCAACAGCTGGAACGCAACGACGTATGGCAATTGCGGACATTGTAACGCTGCCCAAAACGAGTAAACCAGCGAATACGAATATCGCGATCACAAAAATGACTGGCAGAGCCCAGTTTGCATATAGGCTAAGCACGGTTATGGCAGCCATTGCGATTGCCAAATGGAACAGGATGAACATCCTTTTTGCTCCCCAGCGTTCGGCCATAAATCCAAATAGCAGGGCACCGACGATGCCGGCAGCTAAATTAGCCTGCGCTGACCAATTGGCATAAGTATCATTTTCCCAGCCGAGTATGTTTGCGGCGAAGAGAGGAGCCAGGCCGACAAATAAGCCACAAGCTGCGCCGTTCAGAAATATAGCAGGTAAAACTGTCAGGGTATCGCGATTGAACATTGCGGAAAACAAGCCGCGAAATATCGCAGCGAATGTATCAAGCTGCATTTCAATATTTTTAGATGAAGCTACGCCACTCGTCCACGGCAACAAACGTTCACCAGGTCTTTCGCGGATGAACATCACAAGCAGCAATATGGCGCCCACCAACAATGCCAACGAGACCATCGCTGCAGGCAAGCCATGAAAGGCGATCAAATATCCCGAAACAGCAGAACCCGCTGCCATACCGATAGCTGGTCCGCCGAACATAAAGCCATTGGCGCGGCCATATTCTTCCTCTGGTATCACATCGACCGCCAAACCATCCACTGCAACATCCTGAATTATGGTTGCCAAGTTTATCGAAAAGGCAAGCGCGCCGAGCACAGTTATCTGGTTGGCGGCGGGGTTCACGAACGCAAAAACCAACAGTCCTATAATGATAGCAAGTTGTCCCATAATCAGCCAAGGGCGGCGGCGGCCCATTGTAGGAAATGTAAAACGATCCATAACAAAGCCGTTCACAAGCTTGAGCGACCAGGGCAGAGACGTCATCGCCAGCACCGCCCCAACTGAAATCGCAGAAGCCCCATTTTGCGCCTGCCAGGAAGGCAACGCGTAATAGAATAATCCAATTGGGAGCCCTTGCGCGACATAAAGAATGAAGACGGCAAAAAGTCGAAGTTTGCGATTTTCGGTCAGGGATATGGGATAAGCCGGACGAGAGATTGCGAGGCTAGCATCACTCATGGAAATGTCTTTCTTCGGCAATTTTTCCTTCTCGGACGGTGTAGACAGCTATCTCGCAAAACGTTGCACGCTTGCCGGTAGTTCGGCAGATAATTTCCATGTCGATGAACAACGCGAATTGATTCCCGGTGATGAACGGACCATCGACCAGCACGTCTTCAATCGCATAATCCCGCCCAACACGCTAGCTTTGCACGCGCCGCGGAATTGCCCGCAACCATGACAGCGGTGCCTCCAGCTAGGTTCGGGGGTTCGATACAGGTGATGTCCTGCGCCCAATATTTTCCAGCCGCGTCTTGGCGTTGTCCCCCAGCTATCAAAGCCGCAAGATCATTCGCAATCTCGGCGAGGCTTCGCATGAGAATATTCCCGCACTTGGAGGGATAGCCCGGCGGATGACGGGTCGCAAAAGCATCCGCCGGACTGGGGTTGGGTCTAAGCGAGAGGCGCTAAGGGTAACACCGTCGGCCCAGACCAAGGGTTGAATCTATTTAAGATCGAGTTCCTGATATTGGGTCGAACCCATTGGTTCGCGCATCTTCGCCCGCTCACCATAAGCCTGGTCGGCCGTGCGGTCGGATTGGGCGAGCATGGCGTTAACCTTTTTGCTGAAAGCTTCAACTTCGGCCGTTTTGGCATAGTCTTTGTACTCGATCACGAGGACCAGATTGGGTTCCCCGTCGCGCGCGTTGTTTGTTGCCAGCACATGATAGTCGACGATAATGCCTTCGGCTTTGCCAAATTCCTGAACCTTCTTCCATTGCCCGGCGAGATGATCCATATAGTTTTCAAACTGCCCATCCGAAACATTGATGCGCGAAACATTCCACACCGAACCTGGTTTATAGCTCGACTCCTGCGCCATCACCGGTGCAGGCACAACCATCGGCGCGTTTACCATCACGACGCTTGCCGCCATCATCATATTTTTCATTAGTTTCATCATAATCACTCCCCAAATATGCCCCCTCGCCATGAGGCGGCTTGCTCTAATTCAATTGGCTAGCAAGCAGCCATCGCGGATGTTGTTTGACTGAAATTTGATTGCACCATGAGAATCCCCCGATGAAATACCGCCACAGCTCTCCCGATAGCGAAAGCCGGGAATTTCCGGCCCGTCAGATGGGCTTTTCATATTCTTATTGTCGATGCATCAATAGTGCGTCCAAAGCCGATTTCGAGTCAAGCAGCGCTACCGTCAATAAAGCGTCAATAATGACCTAATCTTGATCGGAAAGCGTTGGGTTTCGATGAGATGGATCTGGAGGCAGGTCCGGCCAGCCGTATTTTTCCCATGCCGCGACCAAACCGATTCGTTTTGCAAAATCCATGAAGTCAGGGTGCAACCGGACCTGACGAATGGGTTCAATATCAGCCCAAAGCGACATCAGGCCGACCATGTTGGGCGGAGTAATCTGCTTACCCAAAGTTTTGAACACCATCTGCGCATAGCCCATCCATATTGCAGGCCATACAATAGTGGGATCGCACGGATCCTGAAACGAGGCATGCAGCATTTCCAGCATCTGGCAATGATGAAAGGCAGATATCGGGTTCCTGCCAATAAAAAAGGGTGGGTAGGAGCAGCTGTCGAGACAGTTGCGCCAATCCGCGCGGCCAATCCTCCAATCCTTTCCGAACGCGGGGGGACGCGCTGGCAATGGGGGCAAGTTCAGACTTCGCACGATTAACCTAACAGCACCTCATGCGCGCGTCTGGTCACGTCAGATGCGCTGGACAAAAACACGCGGGGGCGTGTACGATAATCCTCTACACGAGAGTTGGATTGGACCATCGATGAGGGAACTGCAGTTGGATGGAGGGTGCCTCTGCGGCACGATACGATTCGAATGCCGATCTAAGATACTCAACGCTTACAAGTGCCACTGCAGAGATTGCCAGCAACCGAGTGGCGGCGGATTCATGGGCGTCATGTGGGTCCATGAACATAGCTTCCGCTTTGTCAAAGGCGAACCAAACTACCACATGAGTGCCCCCGGCGCAGGACGAGAGTTGCATCGCGGCTTTTGCTCAAATTGCGGAGCCACTGTCGTGGCGCGGAACACGGCGGCCAAGGGCATTCTTTTCATCATCCCGACGGCGCTCGACGATCCGTCAGTGTTTGCGCCGCGGATGGAGATATGGACGGGCCGAACGGAACGCAGGGATCTCATCGACACGACAATACCGACTTTCGAGGGGCAGCCTAAGGACGAGGAGATGCTTAGCTTCGCAACCTTCTAGCCGGGTCGCATCGACGTGCTGCGATCCGCCAGTTAATCCACGTGGATTGCGCCGCCGATCGCAGAACGTGGGAAGCGGACCTTGGCTTGTGCCATCTTGAATGTCCTCTAATGGGGCGTTTGCTGGCTGGCTGCTCTCCAAGCTGAAACCGGACAGGCTGCTTTGATGCATCCCGACCGTTCAAGCGTCTGCGAATGACTGCAAGTGGCTGGAAAGCGGTCATTCAGACCAAGCACTGTCTGTTGCTGCTCGCCGTTGCACCTGATCGCTAACTATTTGCATGCGGTGTCTTCTGAGCTTACGCTCAACGCTTCCTAGGAGGCAATATGACGTATTTCAAGAATTTCGCCCTAGCTGCGGCCATTGCAATCGCAGTTCCGCTTTCGGCCGTCGAAGCACACGATAGCACCGAGCATTTACTCGAAACAGCGAGAGTGGATGCCATGCAGGAGGCGACGCTAGCGTTCCTCGCTACGCTAGATGATGCGAAGCGTGCCACCGTCATAACTGCACTAGAAGACAATACTGCCCGAACCAGTTGGTCAAACCTTCCGGTGAACATGGCGCCGCGCTCTGGCTTGGCAATTGCTCAGATGACAGTCGAACAACGGCGCGCGCTCCACGCGATGTTGGCTGCGGCCCTATCCAGCCAAGGCTATCTCAAGACGACGACCATAATTTGGCACGAGGATGTCTTGCATGACATTGTTGGCGCTGCGCTGGCAAAAATGACCGATGATAATCCACGCAAGGCCGAAGGGCTAGCGTCCATGGCGAATTATGACAGCGAGTTGTTCTTTGTCTCTGTGTTTGGAGATCCAAGCACCAAGAACTGGGCATGGACCGTCACCGGGCATCACTATGCCGCCAACTTCACAGTTTCTGACGGTAAAATCGCTTTCACACCTCTCTTTCTAGGGGCCAACCCCCAAATCGTTCCGGAAGGACGTTACGCGGGCTGGAGGATTCTGCAGCATGAAGCCGATCGTGCCTTTGCATTCCTTGCTTCGTTAAAAACCTCGCAGCTCCAAGAAGTGGTCGTCTTGGACAAAGTCGACGATGATATTTTTGCCGGGCCGGGGAGCCAGGAAGGAAACGAGAGGCCGGTTGGCATCAAGGCATCAAGCCTTGATCCACTTCAGCTTCACCTTCTCAACGGTGTCATCGACGAGTATCTTGGCGATGCATCGGATGAAGCTGCGGCTCGCCAACGCAAAGCGATTGAGGGAGACGGTCTGGAAGCACTCTATTTTGCTTGGTAGGGGCCAACCGATAATCCTGCCGCGCGTTTCATGTTTCGCGTCCATGGACCGTCCATTCTGATCGATTACGTTCGCGAAAGATCAGATGATATTGGCTTTAACCATGTCCATTCAATCGCACGTGACCCATCAAATGATTACGGTTCAGAATGGTTGAAGCTCCATTACGAGGAAGCACATAAAAACTAGGCTACCATAGCATCCGCAATTGGGGCGCCAACCGAATGTCGGCTTTTGCAGCCGGTTTGCTAGGACCTGTTGACAAATTGGCGCATCCATAACCGGATTGCGACGAGGTTGATAAAGCCGAGATAGCTGTCGGCGGTCTTATCGTATCTGGTGGCGAGGCGACGGGCATTTTTGAGCTTGTTGAAGCACCTTTCTACCATGTTACGCAGGGCATAAATGGCAGGATCGACGGGCAGTTGTACCTTGCGGTTGCGCTTTGTCGGTATCATTGCCGTTCCGCTACGTCTTTCCATGTCTTCACGAATAAAGTCAGCATCATAGCCCTTGTCGGCAAGCAGCACTCTGGGCGCTGGGCCATCGGCGTTCATGATTGGCAGATAACCTTTGTAATCGGATGTTTCGCCGCCGGTTAGTGCAAATGCGATAGGGAGGCCCATTGCATTGATGCGGAGATGGATTTTGGTCGTGAAGCCACCTTTTGAGCGCCCAAGACCCTGACGCGGAGTCCCCCTTTAGCGCCGGCTGAACAATGGTG
>JABMNS010000113.1 GCA_013204445.1 Sphingomonadales bacterium | reverse complement strand
GACCAATAATGCCGTCGCCGTGGTGGTGACCCCGATCGCCATCCAGCTTGCGCTATCGCTCGGGGTTGATCCACGGCCGTTTGTGGTTGCGGTGATGTTTGCCGCGAGCGCAAGCTTCCTGACCCCGATCGGCTATCAGACCAACACTTTGGTCTATGGTGCGGGTGGCTATCGCTTCCTCGATTTTGCCCGCTATGGCCTGCCGCTGACCGTCCTGATCGCTATCACCTCGATCGTGATCATTCCTTTGATCTGGCCGCTTTGATTGACCTAGGCGAACAAAAATAGATCCCTAAGTTAATCAAAGTTAGAGTCAAGAACGGGTTTTCCGGCCAACCCCTGATCACCTATCACCTCCATATTCATATTTATTATCAGATATTTGCAGATTGCTAGCGCTAAGTCTTGTTAGGTTAGACGGTCAAAAAGGCTCCTCTTCATCGCCGATCCGGTCCTGACGCTGCCAATGCGGCATTTTTCCGTTCCTGTTATCGGTAATTTCCAGCGCCCCCGTGACCGCCGGGTTGGTATATAACTTGTAAATATCTTTACAAATTAACATGTAAAACGCCATTTTCTCCGACATTCCGACTCATAAATTGACAAGAATCTCTAGCAAAATCCCTTAAAATCGATCATGAAAGCTTTCATCATCTGCAAATATATTGACAGCACAACGGATAACCGCCTCCCCAGTTTAAGGAAGAAGATCATGTCCTATCAAGATTTCAAAAGCTCGGCCGAAAGCCTGATCAACAGCCAGAATGGCACATGGACCGGCATTGATGCCGAATCCGTTGCCCGAATGCAGTTGCAGAACCGGTTCCAGACCGGCCTCGATATTGCCAAATATACCGCCGCGATCATGCGCGAAGATATGGCCGCCTACGATGAGGACAGTTCGCAATATACACAGTCACTGGGTTGCTGGCACGGGTTTATCGCGCAGCAGAAGATGATTTCGATCAAGAAGCATTTTGGCAGCACTAAACGCCGCTACCTCTATCTGTCTGGCTGGATGGTTGCGGCTTTGCGCAGCGAGTTCGGGCCCCTGCCCGATCAGTCGATGCATGAGAAAACCTCGGTGCCGGCATTAATTGAAGAACTTTATACCTTCCTGCGTCAGGCTGATGCCCGCGAGCTGAACCTGTTGTTCCGCGACATTGACGCGGCGCGCGACGCCGGTGATGCGGTGGCGCAAAAAACAGCGATGGACAAGGTCGAGAATTTCCAGACTCATGTTGTGCCGATTATCGCCGACATCGACGCTGGCTTCGGGAATGCCGAAGCCACTTACTTGCTTGCCAAGAAGATGATCGAAGCGGGCGCCTGCGCCTTGCAGATCGAAAATCAGGTGTCTGACGAAAAGCAGTGCGGTCACCAGGACGGCAAGGTCACCGTGCCGCATGAAGATTTTCTCGCGAAGATCCGCGCCTGCCGCTATGCCTTCCTTGAGCTGGGCGTAACCGACGGGATCATCGTCACCCGCACCGACTCGCTCGGCGCTGGCCTAACCAAGCAGATTGCGGTTTCCAACGAACCCGGCGATCTTGGCGACCAGTATAACAGCTTCCTCGATTGCGAAGAAATTGACCCCGCAACCGCGAAAAATGGCGATGTCATCATCAACCGCGACGGCAAGTTGCTGCGTCCCAAGCGACTGCCTTCCAACCTGTTCCAGTTCAAACCGGGCACCGGTGAAGACCGCTGCGTTCTCGACAGTATCACCTCGCTGCAAAATGGCGCTGACCTGCTGTGGATAGAAACCGAAAAACCTCATGTCGAGCAGATTGCCGGCATGATGGACCGGGTGCGCGAAGTCGTTCCCAATGCGAAGCTGGTTTACAACAATTCGCCTTCGTTCAACTGGACGCTGAACTTCCGTCAGCAGGTCTATGATGCGATGGCTGCAGAAGGTCTCGATGTGTCGGAATATGATCGCGCTGGCCTGATGGATGCGAAATATGATGACACCGAACTGGGTGAAGCGGCTGACAAGCGCATCCGCACCTTCCAGGCAGATGGATCGAAGCGCGCTGGTATTTTCCATCATCTGATCACTTTGCCGACCTATCACACTGCCGCCTTGTCTACTGACAATCTTGCCAAGGAATATTTCGGCGAAGCCGGCATGCTCGGCTACGTACTCGGCGTGCAGCGCAAGGAAATTCGCGAGGGCATTGCTTGCGTCCGGCACCAGAATATGTCGGGCAGCGACATTGGCGATGATCATAAGGAATATTTCGCCGGTGAAGCAGCGCTCAAGGCTGGCGGTGCACACAACACGATGAACCAGTTCGGCTAAACAGCAAGGGTTTGCGAGCGCCCTGCCCTCTTGGCGGGCACCCGATCCAAACAGTTTTCCTGGGGAGGAAAAACTATCCGTCGGCAGCAATGTCGGCGGATTTTTTCTATGTGGACAATTGGCCCGAACGCTAGCAGGGTCGTTCTTATTGGGTTAAGGCGATCGCACTTAACTTTTGTCCAATCTAACAAATGGGGACAGCATGGCATTGCGGAAATCCGGTTCGATATTGGCCCTCGCAGCGCTGCTCTCTTCTTGTGGTGGTGGTGGTGGTGGCAGCAGCACGGTCAGCCTGCCGCCCGGTGGTGGGGCAACGCCAACGCCAACGCCGGTCGGCACCACTTGCTCGCTGCAAAGCCGCCAAAACTGGGCCTTTGACCAGATCAACGAATGGTATCTGTTTCCGGAGACACTACCCGCCAGTCTAAGCCCGACGCCTTATGGCTCGGTACAGGGCTATATCGACGCCCTCACTGCCTCCGCGCGCAGTCAGGGACGGGACCGCTATTTCACCTATATTACCTCCATCGCCGACGAAAATGCGTTTCTCAATTCCGGCGCGACAGCGGGTTTTGGCATAAGATTGAGCTATGACAGCAGCGCGTCGAGGCTGTTCATTCTCGAAGCCTTTGAAGGCGCCCCTGCTCTGGCCGCGGAGCTTGATCGCGGCACCGAGATATTGGCGATCGGTACGAGTACCGCCAATCTCCAGACCGTGACCTCGCTGTTTGCGCAGGGCGGTTCCGCTGCGGTCAGCAGCGCACTAGGGCCATCGACAGCAGGGACCAGTCGAGTTTTGCGTTTCCGCGACGCCGCGGGCGTTGAGACCACCACCACGGTCAGTAAGGCCGACTATGTGATTCAGCCCATCTCGCCGCGCTATGGCGTGCAGATAATCGACAATGCCGGGACCCACGTCGGCTATCTCAATCTGCGCACCTTTATCGACAGCGCCGAGCAGCAGTTGCGCGATGCGTTTCTGCAATTCCGCAACGCCGGCGTGACCGAACTGGTCATCGACTTGCGCTATAATGGCGGCGGACTGGTGCGGACCGCCGAATTACTCACCGATCTGCTGGGCCAGAACCGTTTTGCCAGCGATGTACAAGGTGTTACCCGCTTTCGCGCCAGCAAGTCAGCCAATGATAAGACCCGCAACTTCCGGACCCAGTCGCAGTCGGTCGCGCCAACGCGGATTGCCTTCATCACCACCGGCGGGTCGGCTTCGGCCAGCGAGTTGGTGATCAACGCGATGATCCCCTATCTCGATCCGAATATGGCGCTGATCGGCAGCGACACTTATGGCAAGCCGGTCGGTCAGGTGGGACTGGACCGCAGTGCCTGTGACGACCGTATCCGGATCATCGCCTTTGCCACCGAAAATGCCCGCGGCAATGCCAACTATTTTGACGGTCTGGCCAGTTCGCTGACCAACAGCTGTGAGGCGGCGGATGATATAAGCCTGCCGCTTGGCGATCCCGGCGAAGCATCCACTGCGCGTGCGCTCGGCTTTCTGGCCGGCGCCGCCTGCACCCCTATCGGCAGCGCTCCGAGCGGCGCGACCAGCAGCACGACAACAGTCCCATCGGCGCAGCGCGCGCCGGCCTCCCTGCCCCGTGAACTGCTGATGCCGGCCCAGCCAACCCCCGCCCAACGCGAAGTTCCGGGTTCTTTCTGATATGCCCATAGACCTGACCGATGCCCTACTGATGGAGGACAGCCTCGAGGCGCTGGGCGATCGCTATGACGGCATGGCCGCTGCATTGTTCGACCGGTATATTGCCGATCATCCGCATTATGCTCCCGTCCTTCTCAACCCCGAAGCGGCGCGCGAGCGGATGACGCGGGAGACCCTGGAGGCGATGCTCGGGCTCGCAGCGGGCGAATGGTGGGTTGATCATGCAGTGACCAATTTTATCGACCTGCACCATAATTATGCAGATTTTACACCCCAAGATTATGCCGCTTGGTTTGCACTGGTAACCGAGACAATGGCCAGCCGCGCCGGTCCGGATTGGCCAGCCGGAGCGAGCGAGGCGTGGCAGCGACAGGCGAGCGGGTTGGTTGCGAAAGTCGCGGCCGTCGAGCGCAATCAGGAAGTGCCGGTGCGGATATGACCACTGCACGGGCGATAATCGACCGTTTGGGCCTGCTGCCCCATCCCGAGGGCGGCTGGTATCGCGAAACCTGGCGCGCAGCAGCGGCGGACGCGGAGCGGGCCAGCGCAACAGCGATCTATTTCCTGCTCGAAGCGGGGCAGCGATCGCACTGGCACCGGGTTGATGCGGCGGAGCTGTGGCTCTGGCATGCGGGTAGCCCGCTTACCCTCCGCACCGCCGTAGGTGATCGCGGACCGGTAGCCGAGGTCAGCCTTGGTCCCGACATAGTCGTCGGCGAGGCACCCCAGCATCTGATCCCGAGCGGTCACTGGCAGGCGGCACAGGCGGATCGCGGCTGGGCTCTGGTCAGCTGTATCGTTTCCCCAGCTTTCGAATTTTCCGGATTCGAACTGGCCGCCAAGAATTGGTCTCCGGGCCGCTAGCCATCAGCGAGCGGCTTTGGCATCAACAGGCCGAGCACCAACGCAACCAGCAACAGCGCCGGCACGTCGCCCAGCATATGGCCCATATGTTCCGGGCTCTGCATCGCCTGCACCGCCATGATCGCGGCGTGGACCAGGCTCGACCAGATGGTGAACCAGATCAGCGAGCGATTGACGGCGGGATTGGCGGCGGCGCGGATCAGGAATATGCCCAATGTTGCGTAGACCCCGACAATCATCATATAATATTGCGATGCGACCGGCGGCCCTTCGTGCCACGCCCAGCCCGACGGCCAGACCAGCGCCAGCGGATAGACCAGACAGAATATCGCCCCGAACAACACCAAGGCGATCTGCAAAAAGCTATAACGTCCTATCATGTGATTTCCCCCCACAAGACCTGCATGCGATTGGCAGGTCGAGCGGGGGAGGCTACGCCGATTTTACCGCGATGGCAAATTACGCCCGAGTCGGCTATTTATGCTGCTGTTCCGCGCACCTGGGGCTTGCGTGTCAGGTCGCCAGCCCATTTCCCGTGCCCGATTTTCCTGCTGGACCTTCGCCGACCCCCGTTCAATATCTCAGCCAGGTAAAGCAAATGATGATGGAAGAGGCGGAACAGATGATCGGCATGGACGGCGCGGACGGGGCTTTTGCGCCCGCCTTGGTGGTTGTGGACGCGATCTTGCCGGCTTTGCCCCCTGCTACTCCCACACGCGCCATAGCCATCTGCCGGGCGCTCAGCCCAGGCCAAAGTGTACCGGATAGCTGGGCAGGTTCATGATCGCCGCTGCCTGTGCCGGTGTCGCGATCGGTCGGCCCAGCCGCTTGGCCAGCGCCACCACCTCTTCGACCAGCTCGGCATTTTTCGGGGTGCGCGGGCCGCCATAGGGTTCGATGCCGACCTGGACATGGCCGCCGCGCCGTATCGCGGCCTCGGCCAGGCCGCAGCCGACGCAGTCATCGCCAAAACTGGAGACCAGCCACGGCAGGCCGCTGCCCTCGATCATCTCGAGATAGGCGTCGAGCGCGGTGGCGGTGGGTGGCAGGCCGAACGGCTGGTCATCGGCGCCAAAATAGAATTTCATGATCCCGCCGGGCGGCAGTCGCCCGGAGCGGTGCAGCGCCATGATGAACTTGACGAAGCCGGGCTCAAAGATCGAGATGCTCATGCCCAGTTTGAGCCGGCGGCAGGCTTCGACATAATAGTAGCTGTCGTGCATGTCGTTGCGATAGACCAACTGCGTCGGCGCGAAGGCGCCATCGGGACCGGGAACCGAGACATTGAAACTGCCGGGGTCGCACAGTCCCTGCGCAATCAGGCCCTCCACCGCCATCGCCTCGATATGGGCAAAGCGCTGCTCGACCGGCACGCCTTCCTTGCCCGGCATGGTCGGGGTGAGAATGGCGTCGGGGCGCAGCTGGAGCAGCTTGCGCCAGGGCCGCGCGTAATTTTCCGCATCCATCACCCCGGTACCGCCGAACACCGGATCTTCCGTATGATTATGCACCAGCGCCGCCCCCGCCGCCATGCAGGCCACCGCCTGGCTGACGATTGCATCGTCGCTATACGGGACGTTGGGATTCTGCGCTTTTTTCACCGAGCCGTTGAGCGAGACTTCGATGATCAGCGGGGTATCGTATGGTTGGGTCATGGGAATATTCTAGCACAAATGCCTCGTCATCCTGAACTAGTTTCAGGATCTCCTGCGTTTTGTACTCTCTTACGAGGTCCTGAAACCCGTTCAGGATGACGAAGGGAGTCCGTCCCTATTTCTTCCACCCGTGCGACAGCAGCTTGACCGTCACCCGCCCGGTGGCGACATGGGCGCCATCGGCGTCGTGCATCGGGAATTCGGAGATATAGGTGGCGCTGCCCTTGCGCTCTAGGTCGGCGAGCAGGTTTTTCATCTCCTCCTCCGACAATCGATATTCGGCGGTAACATCGCTGGCCGCCGACTTGTGGAAGTCGACGTAAATGTCCTTGAGGATCGGAAAATGGCGTTCGACATCGAGCAGGGAGATGCCGGGCAGCGCCGCAACCGCCTCCGCCAGCACCGTGTATGCCCCCATATAGAGCACGCCGACATGATTCTCGTTGCCCGCCAGCGGCATCAGTAAATGGGCATACCCACGGCTTTCTGCGAGCCGTTTCAGGCCAGTGCGTTCAACAAATTCGACGCGATATTTGGGTTTTTCTGTTGATTGATCGCTCATTCTGCTTCCTCCGCAGCTTCCACCATTAGCCCCTCCTCTAGAGGAGGGGCTTTAGGGCTCACTCCGCCGGTTCGTTCACCTCATCCTCAGGCAAATACAGCCGCTCGCCCTTGTCCTTGTAGACCTTGGCCATCTCGCGCATGCCTGCTTCGGCTGCTGCCTTGCTCGCCGCTGCCGTATCCGCTCCCAGTTTCTCGCTAGCGAGAAAGCCTTCGGCACTCTGGTTTTGTTTGCTGGCAAAGTCGCGGACTTCCTGGCTGATTTTCATGCTGCAGAATTTCGGGCCGCACATG
>JABMNS010000112.1 GCA_013204445.1 Sphingomonadales bacterium | reverse complement strand
TCCATATTGGTGACCGCAACCACTAGGCCGAGCAAGATATGGGCCCGTTCGCGTGCCTTGTTGAGTTCAAATTTTGTCCGCCGGGTGATGACTTCTTCGCGGAATTTGACGAAGGATTCGATGATGTCGCGCAAAGTGAGAACTTCGGGACGGCCGCCGCGAATGGCAAGCATATTCGCCGGGAAGCTGGACTGGGCAGGGGTGAAGCGCCAAATCTGGTTGAGCACGACATCAGTGGTCGCATCGCGCTTCAATTCGATAACGACCCGGACACCGGCGCGGCTGGATTCATCGCGAATGTCGGAGACGCCCTCGATACGCTTGTCCTTGGCGGCTTCGGCGATTTTTTCGACTAGGCCGGATTTGCCGACCTGAAAGGGAATCGATGTCAGGACGATGGAGCGTTTGTCGCCCCGTCCTTCCTCGATGATATGACGCGCGCGCATCATGATCGATCCGCGGCCATCCTTATAGGCAGCGCGGGCGCCGGACTGACCTAATATCAAGGGCGCAGTCGGAAAATCTGGCCCGGGGACAATTTCGATCAGTTCGTCAATCGTGATTCCCGGATTTTCGATATAGGCAAGGCTGGCGTTGATCACCTCGCCGAGATTGTGCGGCGGAATATTGGTGGCCATGCCAACCGCGATGCCGCCAGCACCATTGACCAGCAGGTTTGGAAAGCGGGCGGGGAGAACATTCGGTTCTTCGCGGCTGCCATCATAATTGGGTACGAAATCGACGGTATCCTTGTCGAGGTCGTTGAGCAGGAAATTGGCAACCTTGTTCAGCCGCGCTTCGGTGTAACGCATCGATGCCGGCATATCGGGGTCCATCGAACCAAAATTGCCCTGTCCGTCGATCAACGGCACGCGCATCGACCAGTCCTGGGTCATCCGTGCCAGCGCCATGTAGATCGCGCTGTCGCCATGGGGGTGGTAATTGCCCATCACGTCACCGACGATTTTCGCGCATTTGCGATAGGGCCGTCCGGCGACCATGCCGCCTTCTTGCGCGGCGAACAATATACGACGATGAACCGGCTTCAGGCCATCGCGCACGTCAGGTAACGCGCGGCTGACGATGACCGACATGGCATAATCCATGTAGCTGGTTTTCATCTCATCGACGATGTCTATCGTTTCAATATTGGACGGCGACGGTGGAGTGGTTTGTTCGTTCACAAACGGGCCTTTTCCATGGGTTTTTTCTTTAGGGTTCTTCTAGGGGAACGGACCAGTAAAAGCCAGTCTTTCGGCCCAGTTTTACAATAATAATACAGTGCCAAAATCAGGGTTTGATTTCCGCTCCATCCCACGCGAAAATTTTCCCGCTATCCGCAGGTTCCAGCGCATCGAGAACATCCAGAAGCTGCCGCGCGGCGCGATTGGAATCAAACAGTTTCGCTGACGGAACATTGCCCTGAAATGGCTGGCTCAGCGTGGTGTCGACAGTGCCTGGGTGCAGCGCCACGATAATCGATCTGTCATTCTTGCGGGACCATTCAATTGACAGGTTGCGGATCATCATATTGAGCGCCGCCTTGGCTGCCCGGTAGCCATACCAACCACCGAGCCGGTTATCCGAGATACTGCCGACTCTAGCCGAGAGGACAGCGAATCTTAAAATCTCTTTTCGATCCATCAACGAAAGAAAATATTTCGCGATCAATACCGGACCAATCGCGTTCACCTGATAGCTTTCCAAGAGCCAGTTGGCATCCAGCTGCCGGATACTTTTTTCTGGTCCTCTATTATCATCATGCAGCAAGCCAGTGGCGACGAACACTATCGACGGCGAAATCTTGTTATCCGTTATCCAAGCAGCTGCATCCCGGATGCTCGCCTCTGATGTCAGGTCGACGGGGACAGGGCTGTCGCCGGCGCGGGAGAACCGGATAATATTATCAAATCGGCTGTCGGCTTCAAGGGCATCGGCGATCGCCGAGCCAATCCCCCCGGTCGCGCCAAAAATGACTGCCGATTGTCCGGTCATGTGCGAATGAAACGAAGGCTGTTTTCTGTGCTGGCTTCCGCATCATAGCCGTAACCGTCATGGTCAAAGCCCTTGAGCATCTCAGGATCAGTCAGATGGTTTTCGCAGATATAGCGGGCCATCATCCCGCGCGCGCGTTTTGCTTCAAAGCTGATGAACTTGGGGCCGTCGGGGCCGTCCTTGCGAAAATCGACTTCGATGATTCGTCCGGGCAAATTTGCGCTATGGGGTTTGACCGATGCCCAATATTCATTGCTCGCCAGATTGACGATGGTGTCGCTACCGATTTGTTCGAGATCCGCCGCCAGTGCCTTGGCAATCTTGTCCTTCCAGAAGTCGGTCAGCTTATTGTAGCGGGGTGCCCATTTCGTGCCCATTTCCAGTCGGTGGGGACGAATCGGATCCATGGGGCGGAGCAATCCATAAAGGCCAGAGAGGATGCGCAAATGATCCTGCGCAAAGCCCATTGCTTCCTCTCCGATGCTGCGCGCTGCGAACCCGGTATAGACGTCGCCATTATACGCGAAAATCGCGGGTCTTTCGGGCTGATCGAAAAATTTGCTATACCGCTGCTGGTTGAGAGCAATGAGCTTGTCCGAAACCGGCATGATCGCCTTCAGCTTGCTGGTCGTCAGATTCCCGATCGCGCTTGCCAACCTTTCCGTTTCCTCGGGGAAGCGGTTTTCGGATGACGGGATCGCCGGAATAATCGATTCAAAATCCAGTGATTTGGCGGGAGAAATAATTGCAAGCACGCGATTTTACCTCATTATATCATAGGGAATGCTCAACAGTGCCACGGAACACCAACCGTTCAACCTCTATTCAGCGGATTCACCCTAGAAAAGCGATGAAAGCTTGGTAATAGGGCCAAGAGTGTGTGGTGCAACCATATTCCGGGGAACCTGTTTCCCCCAAATAATAATCGTTCGGAGGATATTCATGCGTTTTTTATCTCATTTTTCCATGGCTGTCGCGTTGGCAACTGCTGGTACGCTGGCAGTAACGGCCTTGCCGCAGGAAGCCCAGGCAGCGAAAAAGAAAAAAGAACAAGAGTCTGATATTAAGATCAGCAAAGAAGTGATGCCAAAAGTGGCTGCAATTCAAGCCGCCATGGCAACCGAAACGCCCGCAACAGCTAAGCCGATGGTCGAGGCCTTGCTGGCTGAAAATTTGGCACCTGACGATCGTTTTGTCGCGGGCCAGTTGGCCATTCAACTCGGCGGTACAATGAAAGATCCTGCATTGCAGGAGAAAGGCATCATTGCCTCGCTCGACAGCGGGCGCACCGGAGCGGAGCAATTGCCCGGCTTCAACTTTTTTGCCGGAAATTTTGCTTATGGCGCTGAACGCTGGGCAGAAGCGGGGAAATTTTTCCAGGCGGCCTATGATCTGGGCTATCGTGCAAACAACATCGAACCATTACTGGCTGAGAGCTTTTTCAAACGGAACATGTATGTCGAAGGTCTCGCAAAGTGGGATGAAATTCTAAACAACGGCAATGCTTCGCCGACTAAGGCACCGGAATCCTGGTACCGACTGGCCCGCGATCGCGGGCTGGCAAGTGGAGATATGGATCTTTATTCCACTTGGGCAGCGAAATGGGCTTCCGCTTATCCTTCCGGAGACTCCTGGGGTGATGCCGTGGCAGCGAGCCGCCGCACATCGCAATCCGACAGTGTCCAGAATCTCGAGGTCTTGCGGTTTATGAAAGCCACTGGTGCGCTCAAAACATCGCGTGACTATCAGGAGTTTGCCGAAGAGGCGCAGCGCAAGAATCTATTTGGTGAAGTGGTTGCTGTTCTGGAAGAAGGGCAACAAAAAGGCATCGTGAGCGCCACTAGTCCGCTGGTCGCCGAAGTTCTCGTACCAGCGCGGCGCGAAGTGTTGGCTGACCGGGCGTCACTCCCGCCCCAACCATCCGGCGTACGAGGATCCGGAAGCAGTTCGGTGATGATGAACTTCGCCGACGTTTGGCTTGGTTACAAAGATTTCGGCAAGGCCGTGGCCTTTTACGAAGCAGGGCTCTCCAAACCCGGAGCCGATATAAATCGCGGCTATATGGGGATAGGTACAGCCCAAGCCTTCGCCGGCGACTTGGCAGCAGCAAAGCAGGCCTTTGCGAAGGTTGCGGGAACACGTTCGCCCCTTGCTAGCATGTGGCAGACCTGGATCGGGCAACAAGTTGAAGCAGCGGCCCCAGCAACGGCTATAACGGAACCGGCAAGCTAGCCGAACCCCACTTGCAAGTTTGAAAAAGGGCGCCATCGGCGCCCTTTTTTATTCCATGATCGGAACGCCGGGCAAATGTTTGGCCGACCTGATAGTGAGCGATGTTTTTACACTGGCCACATTCGGGGCTGCTGTCAGCTGGCTGGTCAAAAAGCTTTGAAATTGCTGAAGGTCTTTGGCGACCACCTTTAATATAAAATCGATTTCGCCATTGAGCATATAGCATTCGCGGACTTCGGGGAGCTTTTGCACATGTTCTTCGAACGCCTGC
>JABMNS010000111.1 GCA_013204445.1 Sphingomonadales bacterium | reverse complement strand
CGCAGCAGCATAAGCGCTGAGTACGCGTGCAACACTGGTCGCCGGCTCGACAAGAACCCGTGCGATTTTGGTTGCTGGTGCTTGAAGCAGTCCAACAATCGTTCCGCGCAGTTCGTCAAGCGAAGGCATGGCAGCCAGGGTCTTGATGCCTGCTTCGTCAAGAAGGGTGTCACCCATTGCGCCGCCAACGATTTCTAAACGATCGTTGGTTTTTGCAAATTCCACTGCGATTTTTGCAGCGGCCACCGGATCATCCGATGTGGCGAGAGCGACCGGACCCGTCAGCATTTCTGCTATCTGGGCATAGTCGGTTCCTTCAAGAGCCAGCTTGGCAAGACGGTTTTTAGAGACTTTGAAGCTTGCGCCTTCGTCCCGCATTTTCGTCCGCAGCGCCGTTGATTGCGCAACAGTCAGACCTAGGTTGCGTGTCACCACGACCACCCCGGCCTGCTTGAAAATAGCGTTCAGAGCGACAACCGCTTCGGTCTTTTGACCACGATCCATATTTTGCTCCTTCACGTGGACTGCGTTTTTGACGCGCAATCCATTACTTCAATTGCGTCATCCTGACCTTGTTTCAGGACCTCAGGAGGCAACATGCTTCCATGAGAGATGCTGAAACAAGTTCAGCATGACGAGCGAAAGGATTGACCGAAATCAATCCTGTATAATCCGAAGGGGGGTTTTGGCCGCTCTGCCGCGTTATAAAACGCTGGCTGCATGCCCATGTGTCTCCACACGAAAAAACTGATCCCCGTCTAGGCTGGAAATTAAGAGGGCCAATTTACCCTCACCCGCTGTCTCGGACGGAAATTGTGATTCTTTTAAAGGAACCGCAATTTGTAGGGGAGCCATTAACGGGATTCTCCGACATGTCAATGTTCAGCAGAGATTTTGACCAGGACGGGATTCACCAACGGCATTTCTGAATAGTGATATTCGCACCCAGATAGCAACAATTCGACCAAAACCATTCTCCCGAGAGGGAAAGGGATGTGGAGACTTGGCAACTTGTAGCCTAGTCGCAGTTGGGTGAGGGTGCAGCTACCTGTCGAGGGCGAAGCACCCTCATCCAACTGCTTCTATTTCCCCCAGAACAAGTCCGGGGGCATAAGGCTTCATATCCTTCTCCTTTGAGGGAGAAGGTTTACTGATCCCGCTGCAGCACCCCGGCTTGAATCTGGCAATAGTCGCCCTTGTCGGCGACAAAGATGTGGCTCCAGATTTTGGTATCGGTAGGCTTGTCGAAACAGCCCATGGCGATGGCGATCTTGTCGTGGTGGATCCGGTCCCAGAATAGCGAGGCGCCGCAGGTGTCGCAGAAACTGCGGCGGACTTTTTCCTATGGCTGATACCAGCGGATATGGTCCTCGCCCTTGACGGCAACGGCAACGGCGCTGGTCGGCAGGTCGATCGAGGCCCAATAATGGCTGGATTGCTTGCGACACTGGCTGCAGTGGCAGTCGGCGGCTTTGGGCAGGGGGCTGGCGACTTTAATTTTTACGGCTCCGCAGAGACAGGAGCCCTTGTGGATTTTTTCGGTCATGTCAGCCGCCCGTGCTTTTGGTTTTTATATTGAGTTGTCCGGCCAGCCCGGCCTTGCGATGGACGGCAATCGCCTGATATTCCGGCGACATCACCATCTTCTTCATCGCCTCGAGCGATGGATATTCGACCAGCGCGACCATGTCCCACAGATCCTCGACCTCGCCGAGCATCAGGCCGGTGACCATGGCCGAAGAGATGCTGCGCGCGCCGACATCGGCGATAGATTTCTGCACCGCTGCGCCATAGCGCATATAGGCCTCCCGGCCGGACAGACCGGCGTCGGAGCCATCGGTATACTCCGCCCTTTCCTTGAACCTGAGCAGATTGACCATTATGAACGGGCCGTCCTCCGGTGTGCCGAAAAAGGTCATCATCTGTTCCGGCGAGGGGTCGACTTTATTGGTTACTATCACGGGCACTCTCCTGCTGTTGTCAGGCGAGTCTCATAAGCGAAAATGAAGCCGGATTGCACGCCAGAAATTGAGCGGAAGGAGTTAGGCGCGGGAGACGTTCACCCGCTGCTCGACCATATTCATGCGGCCGAAAGCGGTAAGGAAGGAAACATCGGTGGCGTCGCGGCCGATACCGATGACCGCCATATCCGATGGCTCTGCCATGCTGGTGGGATCGATCAGGTGCCAGCGACCACCCAGAAAAACCTCGGTCACGGCGTGAAAATCCTGCGGCTCGACGTCGGGCGCATAGGTGCTGGCAAAGCGGGCCGGGATATTGGCGGCGCGGGCCATGCTGATCAGAATATGGGCATAGTCGCGGCACACGCCCTTGCGCGCGGCAAAGCTCTGCTCTGCGTTGCTGTGGACATTGTCGCTATCCGACCCATAGGTCATGACCTGTTCGATATAGTCGGCCATGGCGGCCACCAGCGGGCCGCCGCGCAGACCGGAAAATTCGCTCGTCACCCCCTGGTCAAAAGCGTTGGCCGAACAATAGAGTGAGTTGAACAGATAGGGCACGGCTTCATCCGGCAGATCGTTCAGGGCGGTCGCGGACAGGGTGGAGAAATCGGGATTGGCGCGATCAACCGCAACCCGCGCGGCATAGGAGATGGTGAGCTGTTCCTGCTGCGTGGTCCACAGCCTAGTGCCGATGCGATCATGGGCTGGGATCACGGATTTGCTGTTTGCCGGGCCGATGACAATGTCCGCGCTCGTCAATATCTGATCGGTCGTCGCCGCCGCTTCTACCTGGACCAATATGGTGCAGGGCGCGGGGAGGCGGTAGGATAGTTCTGCGCTGATCTGCAATAGGGTCATTGCCGGTCCTTAAAAATATGGCGCATGAAAAAAGGCCGGGATCGCGCCCGGCCTTTTTCTAGCAGTTTATTGTGTCATTCCCTGCTTTTGCGGGGACGACGTGCAACGAATCAGGCGCCTTCAATCTCGCCGAGATCAACCTTGAGGCCTGGCCCCATGGTCGTGCTCAGCCCAATTTTACGAACATATTTGCCCTTGGCACCCGATGGCTTTGCCTTGATCACCGTGTTGACCAGCGCATCGAAATTCTTGCGCAGATCGGCTTCGGAGAAGCTGGTCTTGCCGATTCCATTGTGGATGATACCCGCTTTTTCGACGCGATATTCGATCTGGCCGCCCTTGGCGTCCTTGACCGCTTGCGCGACATTGGGGGTAACCGTTCCGAGTTTCGGGTTTG
>JABMNS010000110.1 GCA_013204445.1 Sphingomonadales bacterium | reverse complement strand
CTATAGGACCTGTCTGGGTATTCATGAACAGGCGGGCCGCACACAACGGCCCGCCCCTTATTAGGTGGAAAGATCAGCCGCCTTTGGAAACGCGGTTCCACTGTTTGGTCTGTTCCTTTTCGACCGCAGTCCATTTGACCGGATCGCGGAACACCAGCGAGCTGAGCTTGCCAGTGCCGTCATAGGCCGGCAGCGCCTTGATCATATCGGTCATCGCCACCTTGGTCGGGTCAAGCGACGACGGGTACTTCTGACCTTCGGCCACGGCTATCGCGGTTGCCGGATCGAGCATGAAGTTCAACAGTTCTTCGGATTCCGCCATCGGCGAGCCTTTTAGAACGAACATGCTTTCCATCCAGGCCAGACCGTTTTTCGGGTCCATATAGGCAATCGGGAACCCTTGTGCCTGCAAGGCGGCAACCCGGCCAGACCATGCTTCGGTGACATAGATTTCTTCTTTGGACAGCAGATCCATCAGTTCGGCGCCCGAGCTCCAGTATTTCAGCACCAGACCGCGGTGTTCGCGTGCCTTCTCCCATACCGCATCCCAATCCTGGATGTCGTTTGGATCCTGATTGGATTGCAGCGCGCCGTACCAGGCCCGGTTTGCCCAATCGCCGCCCCAGCCGCCGATCTTGCCTTTCAGCTCTTTCTTCAGCAACAGGTTGGCACCCAAGGCCTCGGCCTCTTCTTATGTCACGTATTTGGTATTATAGGCGATCCCGGTGGTCCCGTAATCATAGGGCACAGCCGACAGACCATCAGGGGTTATGTCACGGAACGGTTTGATGATCGAGGTCATCACATTGGCCATATTCGGAATATTGGCCTCGTTCAGTTTCACCCCATAACCGGCATCGGTCCAGCGTTTGTACCAGCTGACACCAGACGAGTGCAGCATGTTATGGCCATCTGCATTGCCTGCCGCTTTGATCTTGGTCAGCACTTCGCTTTCGCCGCCAAACGTGGCGTCGATCACTTTGTTGCCTGTCGCCGCTTCGTAAGGATCAAAGGCGTTCTTGCGCAGAGCTTCGGAAACCACGCCGCCCCAGCCTTCAAAATTCAGCGAGGTACCGGCGGCGCGGGCTTGCGTTGCCAGTGTTGTCATGATGCCGCCAGACAGGCCGACGGTGATGCCAGCGGCACCTAGCAGGCTCATGAATGATCGGCGGTCGATATCGCCATTGCCCATCCGCTCGCGCAGTTGGTCGTAGCGTTTCGTGCTATCTATTTTCTTCATTTTCGTACTCTCCTTGTTGGGTTTCGGGTTAAATTTTCTTGCGGGAAAAATAGCGCGCCAAACCACCCGCAATGAGTGGCACGCCGACGGTGATGACGATCATAACAAAGCCCAGGGCGTTGATTTCCGGGCTAACAGAATTGCGCAACATGCCAAAAATCTGCGTGGGCACGGTTTCCATCCCTGCCGGGCGCCAGAAAATTGTTGCTGTGATATTGTCGAACGAAATGGTGAACGCAAACAACGCGCCGGCAAAGACGGCTGGCATCAGCAGCGGCAGGGTGATCTGGAAAAACGTCTGAACCGGGTTGGCGCCAAGGCTGCGGGCTGCTTCCTCGTATTCGCGTTTGATCCCCACCAATCGCGCTTGCACAACCAGCACCACAAACGGCAACGCAATGATCGAGTGTCCCAAAAGCAGCAGGCCAAAGGACCGGGGCATGTGCAACCAGCGCAGAAAGATCAGCACGCCAACGGCCAGCACGGTTTCCGGCACCAGCACCGGTGAAATCAAAACAGTAGTGATCAAATCCTTGCCACGAAACTTATAGCGGACCAGCGCAAGCGAGGCCAGAACCCCGATCGTGGTCGAAACCAAAGCGGTCAATAATCCCAATGAAAACGAGGTTTTAAAGGCGCGAATGATCGCTTCGTTTTCCGCCAGCTTGTAAAACCAGCGCAGGCTGAATCCCTGCATCGGAAAACCGCCGAACTGAGAATTATTAAAGGCCAGCAACAGCACCACCGCAATCGGTGAAAACATGAAAACATAAACCAGAATGGCGTATAGTCGGATCAATCCCCAGGCGCGCATCTGATCCCCCTACCCGAACGCTTTGGAAAGCTGGTTGAGGCCCATGAAGCGGCTGTAGAGCACCACAACCAGCCCCAGCAGGACCAGCAGCGTGAAGGACAGCGTCGCGCCCATCGGCCAGTTCAGTTCGGTCACCACGGCGTCGTAGATCAGGTTGCCGAACATGAAATCATTCGGTCCACCTAGAATAAGCGGCGTCACATAGCTGCCGCCGGTCAGCACGAAAACCAGCAGGCTACCCGCCGCAAGACCGGGCAGCGACAGCGGTAACGTGACCTCGCGAAAAGCCTGCCACGGGGTTGCACCAAGCGTGCGGGCGGCCGGTTCCAGATTTTCGTCGATGCCTTCAAGGCTGACATAGACGTTGAGGATCATATAGGGCAAGAACACATGCACAAAGCCGACAATGACAGCGAATTCGTTGAACATCATCGCCAGCGGTTGATCCGTCAGACCCAGCCATATCAGTAATCCGTTGATCGCCCCCTGATTGCCCATGATGTGAATCCAGCTGAGGGTACGGATGATGAAACTGACCCAGAACGGCAGGATTAACAGTAGCAACAGCAGCCATTTGTGCCGGAATTTGGTCATCGCAATGAAATAGGCGGGGATATAGCCCAACACCGCCGCCAGAACCGTAACGATAACCGACAGGCGCAGGGTTTTCCAGATTGCGATATGATAGTAGTTGTCGGTCAGCAATTCACGCCAGTTCGAAAACTGAAACGCCACCCGGTCGACAGCAAGATCAATGTTTTCGTAAAACGAATAGACCAGAATAAACGACATCGGGATCACTACCAAGGCAGTGATCGCCAAAAGCGAAGGCGCGAGCAAAATCCAGGGTCGCCGGTCAAACTCGCGTGCAGTTTCTGACATGCGCACCCTTTTTAATATGCTGAAAACTCGAGCGGCAGTGCCGGTTCGAACAGCATTGCATATTCCGCCAAAATTGACCAAATTGATATTCACAATGGAGGCCATTGATTTTGTCGATGCAAAACAAACCGAGCGACCGTTTTGTTGCGAACCTTGACTGGAATTTACTGCGCACCTTTGCGGCGATTGTCGAAGAGGGCAGCGTCACCCGTGCCGCCCACCGCCTGCTGCGTCGACAGCCCGCAGTCAGTCAGGCGCTGCAGCGTTTGGAAGCGGAAATCGGCAGCCGGCTGATTGACCGTGGCCACGGCATCTTTCGGCTGACCGCCGAGGGGCGCAACCTTTACCGCGAGTGTCAGGGAATCTATGAAAGTGTTTCGCGGCTGAAGGAAATCACGCACGCGGCCCGTCAGGAAATTTCGGGCGAGGTCACAATAATGCTGGCCAGTCACGTGATCACCCCGTTGCTGGATACGTTGCTGACCGAAAACAGTCAGGCCCATCCCAAGGTCACGTATGTGATCAAGACCGCCTCTAGTGCGAATGTCGCCATTGAAGTGCAGGAAAAGACGGCCAGCTTTGGAATTTGTCTGGTGAACCGACGACTGCCCGATCTGAACTACGATGTGATGTATCGGGAGTTTTTCGGGTTTTATTGTGGGCCACCGCATCCGCTGTTTGGTGCTAATAATCTTAAGCTCAGGGATTTGCGGGACCTCAACGCGGTATCGTTTGACACCGATGACCTTAGTGATGCTCTGCGACCGGTCGCCTTGTTGCGACGGCAGCACGAGCTGGAACAGCGTATTGTCGGGCAATCCTCGCAATTGGAAGAGGTGCGGCGCATGATCCAATGCGGAATTGGCATTGGCCCCTTGCCGGTTCACGTCGCCAAACGGGATGTGGATGCGGGCTTGCTATGGCGGCTTCCTCCTTACAAAGCACCCCCAGCTGTCGATATTTTTCTGGTAGTTAATCCGCGCAAACGGTTCAACCGTGCGGAATCTCTTTTTATAGAAGCCATGCGTGACCGTATCCGG
>JABMNS010000109.1 GCA_013204445.1 Sphingomonadales bacterium | reverse complement strand
GAGGAGGAAATCGGTTCGCCCCATTTCAAGCAGGTCGCCACCAAGCCCAATGTGCTGGCCGCTCTCAAGAAATGCGAGGGCATATTCATTCCGGCGAGCTGGCAGGACAAGAACGGCAATGTCAGCGTCAATCTCGGTTCCAAGGGCATTATCGAACTGGAACTGGTTGCCAGCGGCGAAAAATGGGGCCGCGGGCCGAAGGGGGACATTCACTCCAGCCTCAAGGCGATGGTCGATTCCCCGAGCTGGCGGCTGGTGCAGGCGCTGCAGACGCTGGTCACGCCGGATGGCAATACACCCGCAATCGACGGGTGGTTTGAGAATGTCCGACCACTCACTGCCCGGGAAAAGGCACTGATCGCGGAAACCGCCAAAAACGGCGATGAAGCGGCGCAGAAGAAGATCCTCGGCGTCACCCACTGGATCGATGACCTGCCTTATGAACAGGCGCTGCAGCGGCTCGCGCAGGAACCAACCGTCAACATCGAAGGGCTGGTCGCCGGCTATACCGGACCCGGCGGCAAGACCGTCCTGCCCGGCATGGCTACCGCCAAAATGGATCTCCGCCTTGTCCCCAACCAGACCCGCGCCGAAGCCGAGACCAAATTGCGCGCGCATCTCGATGCCCATGGCTTTCCCGATGTCGAGGTCAATGTCAGCGGCGGCTATGACCCGACCGAAGTCGACGAGAACAGCCTCCTTATCCGCACCGAACTGGCCACTTATGAGCGCGCCGGCATCAAGGCGACGCTAAATCCCCGGCTGGCCGGGTCCTGGCCGGGCGCAACCTTTACCGCCCCGCCCGTGTCGATCCCCGCGGGCCATTTCGGCATGGGCCACGGCGCCGGCGCCCATGCGCCGGATGAATATTATGTGATCGAATCGACCAATCCGAAAGTCGCCGGCCTGGTCGATGCCACCATGGGCTATGCCGATTTCCTCTATCAGCTGGCGGCGATCAAATAGGCGGCAATCCTCTCTGATAGTCCTGCGCCTGTCGAAGTTCGCCTTTCGACGAGGGGCATGGTTCGGCAGGCTCACCACTAACGGATCCGGCCCAAAAATCAGATATCACCATCAGACATCGCCGAATGACTTCAGCGCCGCGGGAGCGACGATGTCACCCCATTCCTGCACAAAATGCCCCGCTTCCTCGATCAGCAGCGGTTCCGGACAGTTCTTGATCAGGCCGTGCATCATCTTCATCACCGGCGGTCCGAGCACCGGATCAGAACCGCCGATCGCCATGAAGCTGGGGCCGGACCACTCGCCGCTCCAGAAAGCCGCTGCCTGCTTGCTGACCGCGACCCCGTCCATATCGGATTCAAGCGGCACCAAAGCCGGAAATTTCCGCGCGCCGGCCTGATAGCTGTCATCCGGATAGGGCGCATTATAGGCAGCCGTCTCCGCCTCAGTCATCTGCGGCGTGCCGCGCGCGATAATCTGGCCGGCGTCAAAGACGGGAACGGTCAGCGCATATTGTTTCCACGCGTTAAAGCCGTCACCCGCACCCGTGCCGAGACCTAAAGCGGTATTCATAATGATCAACCGTGACAGGCGCACCTTGAAATCCGCGTCAACCGGCAGCGTTAGCCCGATCAACCCACCCCAATCCTGCACCACCAATGTGATATTGGTCAGGTCCAGTCGCTCGACCAACTCCAATATGTGATTGCGGTGAAAGTCGAACGTATAGGCGTCAAGCTCGGTCGGCTTGTCGGACCGGCCAAAACCGAAGAAGTCCGGACACACCACCCGCGCGCCGGTCGCGGTGAAATGCGGGATCATCTTGCGATAGAGAAAGGACCAGCTCGGCTCGCCGTGTAGGCAAAGGAAGGTGCGCTCCGCATCCGCCGGCCCGCTATCGACATAGGCAGCGCGCAACCCCTCATAGCCGGGCAGATCATCGACATAATATACCGGGAAATCAAAATCCGGGAGATTGGCGAAGCGTTCCTCGGGCGTGCGGACAGCGGCGATGGTCATGATTGGGTTCCTCTCAAATTTTGTTGGCAAATCTGTCAGGGCGCGGAGAACTGGTCAAGCGCGAATGAACCGCATTGGATGAACGGAGCCCGAAATTGATCAAAAAGAAAAATTTACAAAGTCCTACCATTTTATTTTCTGTGACCTTTACCCCAAACCCTCGGAATATAGTCAGATTTGGAAGGCCAAAGCTGTCCCGAGTGTGACCTTTGAAACGACCGACCGGGAGGCACCGGTTATCACGGAGAGAGAGAGATACAAAAGACTCATCATAATGCGGAGCATAAGCGCGATGGCCTGGTGTAGGAAAGTGGCTATTAAACAATGTTAAAGGCCGGGTGGCAATTTGGGGCGATCACAGCAAATTACGATCAATTTTGTTACAATGACAATGCGGGAATTATATCGGAATACGTCTTGGGAAAAAGTGCACTGTCCGCGTGATTTTCCTGTAATTTTCCAAGTGATCTGCTCATACCCACTGTCCCCGCTTTAGCCTGACCGTGCACTTATTAAGGTAATTACCATAGCTTCCAACGCCCTATTGTGCGACGCTGTCGATACTTTGAAAAACCGAGAGCCAGCCCACCTTCACCTGACCCTCCCCAACCGCCTGTCCTACGGACTCGGCGGGGCGGTTTATGCTGTCAAGGAAGCTGCGTACATCATGTTCGTCCTGCTATTCTACACACAGGTACTGGGGCTTAGCGGAACAGCGACGGGTATTGTCCTGTCGCTCAGCCTGCTGTGGGATGCGGTGACTGATCCGATGGTCGGCAGCTGGTCAGACCGGTATAAAAGTCGTTGGGGCCGACGGCATCCTTTCATGATTTACAGCACCGTCCCGATGGGCCTTGGCTTTGTAGCGCTGTTTGCGCCGCCGGATTTTGTTCTGGACAGCCAGTTATGGCTGGCGAGTTGGCTGCTGCTCTGTTCGCTATGGATCCGCACAGCGCTGACCTTTTTCTCGATCCCGCACTATACGCTGGTCGCGGAAATCACTAAGGATTATCACGATCGCAGCGCCCTGATGGGGCAGCGTACAGCGTTCCTGTTTCTCACCACGCTCCTGCTGCCTTCCACGTGTCTCTATTTCCTTTTTGACGAAGGCGCGGGCGGCGATGGCCGGTTTGTCGCCAGCAATTACGTGACCTATGGATGGCTGTCAGCACTAATCGTCTGGATCACCGCGACGGCCTGTATCATCGGCACCTGGAAGTTTGTCGGCCATACCCAGATTGACCCCAGGAGAGCGCCCTCGACGCCCGGATTTCTGGGATTGTGGAGCGATTTCCTTTCGACCTTCCGGAATCGAAATTTCCGCAACGTGCTCTGCTATGACCTGGGCGCAACCGCGGCCTATGGCATCACGGTCGCGCTCAATATCATCTTTTGGACCTATTTCTGGCAATTGCAGGCGACCGAGACGGGACTGCTGCTCGGCATTTCCGTGCTGATTGCCGTGCCGATCGCCATGATCTTTCTGAAGACGGTCGGCCGGCGGATGCCCAAGCAGGACATCGTCAAGTGCGCGGTCATTGTTATGCTGCTCGATCTGTCCTGGCCCTATCTGCTGCGCTGGCTCTCCCTAATTCCGGACAATGGCGATCCCGTGATATTCGCGATACTGGTGATCCAGAACGCGATTTTCATGAGCTTCTTCATATTGCGGATCGTTGCGATCAGTTCGCTAACCGCCGATCTGACCGACGAGCATGAGGCCGAAACAGGCCTGCGGCAGGAGGGCGGATTTTATTCCGTGCTGCAGTTCACATCCAAGCTGGGCGGCGCCATAGGGCCACTCTATGGCGGCTTCGCGCTGGACATGGTCGGGCTGCAG
>JABMNS010000108.1 GCA_013204445.1 Sphingomonadales bacterium | reverse complement strand
GCGCGCCAGATAGGTCTCCAGCTTGCCGAGCGTTTCTGCGGTCGGGTTCCAGTCCTCCTGACCCAGGCTACGTAGACTGTTGGCGTGCAAACCGGCGGCCCGCGCCAGGCCAGCACGGGTTTCCTTGACGGATTCGATCAGTTCAATCAGTTGCTCGATCAATATTTTGCTCATGGAATCGCCTTTACAATGTGATGTTGTGAAACGAATATCACATCATAATGTGATTGGTCCAGAAGGAATATCACATTGGTCTCACATAGCGGGATCAATCCATTGCGAACTTTACAAAGTTGACAGGGCTATAAGATTGGAAATCTGCCATCTGACAGCAGTGGGTTTTAGGTTGCGTCTGGTGTGATATGTGATTGGAATTATTTGCATATCAGTATTTGAGATTGGTGGAGCAATGCAGGAAAGACCCGTCTTGCGGCCGGGAATAGCTGGATATTGGCACCGTTATTGCCAAAAGCGCACGGCCCCCGTAATTTTATCGCGCTGAGCGCTTTCCGAGAAGCATCCGCCGGAGTGTATTATCCTTGACCACATAGTGATGGAACAGCGCCGCCAAGGCATGCAGGCCGATCAGAAAATATCCGATCGTGCCGATCGTTTCGTGCAGTTCTTTGACTTGCGATGACAGTACCTTGTCCGGCGCAACCAGCGCAGGGAGCTCCAGCCCGAAGAAGGGAATGCTCTTGTCGGCGGCACTGAGGATTAGCCAGCCGGCAATCGGCATCGCCAGCATGAATGCATAAAGCGTGAAATGTACGGTCTGGGCCAATAGCATTTGCCAGACAGGGGGTTCCGGTTTGATCGGCGGCTTGGTAGAGAGAAGCCGCGCGATGATCCGGATGATCACCAGCAGCAGAACCGACAGGCCGAGCATGAAATGCCAGCTCTTCAAGCCCTCGCGCAGGTCGCTGCCTTTGGGATAATATTCCCGCAGCAGAATGCAGCTATAAACCGCGGTTATCAGCAGCAACATCCCCCAATGGAGTATGATGGAAACGGGCGCATAACGCGTGCGGGCTGCAGTGGCAGTCATATGTGACCTCTTTTCATTCGCGATTGAACATGGTTCCGCTGTGCCGATGCTGTCACACGGCGAACAGGTCAATCATTTTCAGTCTCTCTCGCCGTGCAATATGCGGCCCGAGAGACGCGACTTGGCGCGATGAAATGGTCTGGTTCTAGCGTATGGAAATGACAAAATTATGGGGGCAGCGCACTAATTACAAACAACTAGTCTCTGAATGATGGAAACATCCAATCAGATAATTAAAGAAACTCCCGCAGCGTCCCGACAAACTGTTCAAACTGGTCATGGTGCAGCCAGTGGCCGGCCTCGGCAAATTCCCTGACCTCGACATTATCGCCGAAATATTTGATCCGGCCGTCTTTCTCCGGATTGCTCGCCCAGCTGTCCGCGCCATAATGGAGCTGGGTCGCGCAAGTGATGTTGCCCCACAGCTGTTCGGTTTCGCCATGCGGGATTTCGTGTGGCCACCAGTTACGGATCAGGGAATCGAATTTCCAGCTATAGCTGCCGTCTTCGTTGCGGATCACCGCATGGGTGGTCAGATGGCGGGCCTGTTCGTCGGACAAATGGCCATTTTCATTCTGCATCCGGTCGAGCGCAGCGGCAAAACTGTCATAGCGGCGGGGCGGCTTGCCGGCAAATTTCTGTTTCTCTTCAATCCAATCGCGGATCCGTTTGGCAAAAACGGTCTTGGCGCGCTCGGCCTGCATGTCCGGGGAAGGACCAAGCCCCTCGATCGCGACTAGCTTGCGGACCTTGTCCGGATAGAGGCCGGTATAATGCAGCGCGATATTGCCGCCGAGCGAATGGGCGACAATGGTTACCGGCGCGAGTTCCAGCTGGTCGATCAGTTGCGTCAGATCATAGACATAGGCGAGTAAAGGATAATTGCCGTCCGTAGACCATTCGCTGTCACCATGGCCGCGCAAATCCGGCGCGATGATATGCCAGTCCTCGCGCAAGGCCTGCGCCGTCCAGTCCCAGTTGCGGCAATGATCCTTGCCGCCGTGAAGCAGGATCAGCGGCGGCTTATCCTCATTGCCCCAGTCGGCATAATGCAGACGAAGCCGCTGGGAAAAATAGCTGTGCGAGGCGGGGCCGATCAGGGTCATGAGTGTTCCATCGGGAAAGGGAAATTTGTAACATGCCTTTAATGGGAGCGGCGGGTTTCGACAAGCGTCTGTCAAAGCAGGCGGGAACAATCACCGCTTCATTCCGAAAACGGAGACGAGAGCAGATAAGTTCAACACCCCCTTTACAAACCATCTGTATATCTATTAATATAGATTTATGGATTCGATTAAAACAATAGAGGCGCTCGGCGCGCTCGCTCAAAATACCCGGCTGGATGTTTTTAAGCTGCTGGTGCGTCACGAACCGGCGGGCCTCCCGGCGGGGGAGATCGCCAGACGGCTGGATGTTCCGCAAAATACCATGTCGTCCCATTTGTCGATCTTGTCGCGCGCCGATCTTGTCACTTCAAGGCGCGACAGTCGGTTGATCATTTACCGCGCCAATCTGGCGACCATGAACGCCATGATCGCTTTCCTGCTGGAACATTGCTGTTCCGGTAATGATTGCGTGCCCCTTGCCAACCAAGTTGAAAGGCTCTGCCCATGAAACGTATGCACATTCATATCGGCGTCGATAATATCGACGCCTCGATCCAATTTTATTCGACGCTGTTTAATGCCGAACCGACGGTGACAAAGCATGACTATGCCAATGGATGCTAGATGATCCGCGTGTTAATTTCGCCATCTTGTCGGAAAACTACGCGACCAAAGGCATTGAACATCTCGGCATTCAGGCCGAAAGTCCTAAGGAATTGCAGCAGGTTTTCAACCGTCTGCGCCAGGCCGATGCACCGATGCTGGAAGAGGGACAAACCACCTGCTGCTATGCTAGGTCCGAAAAAAGCTGGATATCCGATCCGGATGGTGTCGTCTGGGAGGCCTTTTACACTAATGGCGAGTCAGTCGTATATGGCGAAGGACCCAAATTGTCCGCCATTTCATAAAATGCGTCCGCAAAACCGGCCCATCGCAATGGTCACAGAAAAAGCCGAGCTTTGAAAATGGCGACGCAACTACTTGAAGCCCCGGCCGATGCGAGGCTGGGTCCGTTTGAAAAATGGCTGTCAGTCTGGGTCAGTGCCGCCATATTGTTTGGCTTGTTGATCGGCAATATCGCGCCCGATGCGGTTGCCATTCTGGCCCGGCTGGAATATGCTTCGGTCAACCTGGTGGTGGCGGTGCTGATCTGGGCGATGATCTATCCGATGATGGTCGGTGTCGATTTTGCCAGCCTCAAGCATATCGGCGAAAAGCCAAAAGGCCTGTTCATAACCATTGTCGTCAACTGGCTGATCAAGCCGTTCACCATGGCGGCCCTAGCCGTATTGTTCTTCCAATATATATTCGCCGGCCTGATGTCCTCGGATGACGCGCAGCAATATATTGCCGGCCTGATCCTGCTCGGCGCGGCGCCGTGCACCGCGATGGTATTTGTCTGGTCGCAAATGACCCGAGGCGATCCCGCTTATACTCTGGTGCAGGTCTCCGTGAATGACATCATCATGATCTTTGCCTTCGCGCCGATTGTCGCGCTGTTGCTCGGGGTCACCGACATCGCCGTGCCCTGGGAAACCCTGCTGCTCTCGGTCGTGCTCTATGTCGTGATCCCGCTAGTCGCCGGTGCGCTGACCCGCCGGACCTTGCTGGTCCGGTCATCCGACGGGGAAGCGGCCATCACCGCCTTTGCCGGACGGATCAAACCGCTTTCCGTGCTGGGATTATTGTTCACGGTCGTGCTGCTATTCGCCTTCCAGGCTCAGACCATCGTCACCCAGCCGCTGTTGATCGCGCTTATCGCCGTTCCGATCATCATCCAGAGCTATGGCATATTCTTCGTCAGCTATGCCGCCGCCTGGGCCTGGAAAGTGCCGCATAATGTCGCGGCCCCCTGTGCCCTGATCGGCACCTCCAATTTCTTTGAATTGGCCGTGGCTGTTGCGATCGGTGTGTTCGGTCTGGGCAGCGGCGCGGCGCTTGCCACCGTGGTCGGTGTATTGGTGGAAG
>JABMNS010000107.1 GCA_013204445.1 Sphingomonadales bacterium | reverse complement strand
CAATGTAGAGCGCGCGAATATAGGGGATCACCACCCGTGCATCGTTCGTATTTCGTTGCACCTCGGCGCGCAGGACACTCAGCGGCACTACCTCAACAAAGGCGCTTTCTTTGCCCAAATCATGGATGGCAGCACGATTCATCACCCCGGCTGCTTGACCTCGTTCATCGATCGCCTCGAGCGCCCGGCCTGCAAGCCACAAGGCATAAGGAGCCGCCCCGCTGTGATTGACCTGCGGCTTCAGCACGTCAATGACATCGATCGCGCTTCCGGCGAGATAGAGTGAACGCGCAAGCAGATTTTGCGCTTGCCGGTTGTTCGGCTGGATCGAAACCAAGCGACGAAACTTTTCCACCGCCGCGTTATGATTACCTTCGCCATGTTCAATAATGCCCTCTACCAATAATACGGCAGGGACATTTTCGATCGCGCCTTCGGTCTGTTGCATCAGCCGCCTTGCGAGGCCATATTTTCCCGCTCGAGCGGCGAGAACCGCCTGCATAAAGAACGCGCGCGAATTGGTTCCGTCCAGTGCGATAATCTTGCGCGCAACGACCAGCATATCGGTCATCCGCCCCATATCGCCCAGTGTCGCAGCATATTCCGTCAGCACCGGCACGTCATTGGGGTCAATCTGCAGCGCATGCTCGAACCAGGGCAGAGCGGCACCCAGTCCGAACTGGAATCGCAGCAATTCGCCGCGATATTGCAATGCATGAATATTAGCGGGGTCCAGTTTTACGGCTTCGTCGATCGCGTTGGTCGCGCCGGCCTGATCCCCGGATCTTGCCCGAAAGCGCGCAATATTAACCCAAAGGTCCGGATTTTTCCTATCCAGTTCCATCCCCCGGTTAAAGGCCGCCCCAGCCAACTGCTCATCTTCCATTTGCAGAGCCACCTTGCCCATGATCCGAGACGGATAGGCTTGATTCTTCCATGAAATATCATTGGTCAGCAAATGTGCGCGCGCCTTTTGCGCGTTGCCCTGCAAATAATAGGCATAGCCTTAGAGATGCCGGACAGCGGCGGGGCCCAGACCCAATTGCACCGACCGGTCGAGTTCCGCCTCCGCGCTGGCTCCATCTAAAAGGCTAAGCAATACTTCGGCCTGCGCCACGCGCGCATCAATCCATTTCGGATCGGCCTTGATAGCATTCATCAATTCGATCCGCGCTGACCTTACATCGCGGCTGGCGCGAAACTGCTCAGCTTTGGCAAATGCTTCCCGCGCATCATTATTGTTCAGCTGGCTTGCTGCAAGTTATATTGCTTCAGCAGATCATAGAGCGTCGGGCGGCTGATCCCGAGCAATTTAGCTGCATTGGAGATATTACCGCTGGTCTGGGAAATGGCGCGCAGGATCGCCGAACGATCGGTCGCTTCGCGCGCCGCTTTCAAATTCAGCAGGTCCGTTGCCGCATTTTCATCAACTTCCAGATCCAGATCTTTCGCGGTGATCATCTTGCCATCAGCCATGATCACAGCGCGCTTGATCCGGTTTTCCAGCTCGCGGACATTGCCGGGCCATTGCCAGGCTTCAAGCGCCGCCAGGGCATCGGGAGCAAGTCCCTTTACCGCCGGATTGATTTCTGCTGCAAATTTTTTCTGGAAATGCCGCGCAAGCAGACTGGCATCGCCGGAACGACCGGACAAGGGCGGGATTTTGATCACGATTTCGGCAAGACGATAATAGAGATCTTCGCGGAACGTATTTTCCTTGATCATCTTTTCGAGATTCTGATGCGTCGCGCAGACGATCCTCGTGTCGACGGCAATCGCTTTGCGCCCTCCGATCCGCTCAATCACGCGCTCCTGAAGAAAGCGCAGCAGTTTCACTTGCAGAGGCAGCGGGATATCCCCCACTTCATCCAGAAAAAGCGTGCCGCCATCGGCCTGTTCGATCTTCCCTTCGGTCATCTTGATCGCGCCGGTAAACGCCCCTTTCTCATGCCCGAACAATTCGGACTCGAGCAAACTCTCGGGAATGGCCGCACAATTGATGGCAACAAAAGCCTTGTCACGCCGGTCGCTCGAATCATGCAGGCCCTTGGCCAGCAATTCCTTGCCGGTCCCGCTAGCCCCCAGCAGCATCACCGAAGCATTCGTGTTTGCCACGCGCTCAACCATCTGGGCAACTTTCAGCATTTCCGGGGCACCGGTGATAATCTCGCCCAATATATATCCCTTGTCATTGCTACTTGCGGCAAGACTAGCATTCTCCTGTTCCAGCTTGTGCACATGGAAAGCACGACGGACAATCAAGCCCAGTTCGTCGATATCAACCGGCTTCTGGTAAAAGTCCCAGGCCCCGCCGGAAATTGCCCGCAAAGCACTCGCTTTTTCGCCATGACCAGAAGCAACGATGATTTTGGTATCGGGCTTCAGGCTCAATATCGCATCCATCGTCGCGAAGCCTTCGGTGGTACCATCGGGATCCGGCGGCAGGCCAAGGTCGAGTGTAACCACATCGGGCTCTTCCGCGCGCAGCATTTCAATCGCCGATTCACGGTCGCCGGCAATGATGACCTCAAAATCATCATAGGCCCATTTGAGCTGTTTTTGCAGACCTGGATCATCTTCAACGATCAGCAGCTTTTCTTTTCTCGGTTGATTTTTGTCCGGCATCATGCGGCCCTTTCGTCAGCGGAAATTTCTTCTGGTAAATGTTTGGCGAGCGGCAGTATCAGCGTAAAACGGCTACCCACGCCTTCTGCGCTCTCGACTTCCAGACGCCCGTTCATCGCTCGCGCCAGTTCGCGGGCTTCATAGGCGCCGATTCCAAATCCGCCCTGCTTGCTGGAGACAAAAGGCTTGAAAAGCTGGCTGCGGATAAACTCTTTCGACATGCCCGTTCCCTTATCACACACTTCAATGGCTACGCTCAGGTCCCGGCGATGGGCATTGATGGTTATAGGCTCGTCTTCCGTGCTGGCATCGATTGCATTCTGGATTAAATGTCCCAGAATCTGATCCACGCGGGCGGGATCAGCACAAACCGTCAGATCCTCAACCTTGTTGCTTTCCAAATTGTGCAGAAAGCGTTTTTTCTCGATCGTCGAATCGATCAGTTCGCCGATTTTTACCGACTTAGGTTCTTCCAGATTTGCCATGCTATGCTGGGACAGTCGTTCGAGCAGGCCATTCATCTTGTCGGCTGAATCCTGCAATGTATCGATCATGTCCACTTGGAATTCGGGATTATCAGCATGGCGCTTAGCATTACGGGCAAGCAGGCTGAACTGGCTAACAAGATTTTTAATGTCATGCATGATGAACGCCATCCGGCGGTTGAACTCGTCAAATCTTTGCACTTCGGAAAGCGATTCCTGACTGTGATATTCGGCCAGATAACTGGCAACCTGACGGCCGACGACACGGAGCATATCAAGGTCTTCCCAATCCAGCTTGCGGTTGACGCGTGGTCGCCCCAACAGCATCAATCCGGCCAGGCGGTCGAAATGGACCAGCGGAACCGCCACCCATATCCGCTCATCCTGGCTCATCCAATCCGGGATCGCTGCCGCGTCGCAATTCTTATTCTGAGCGGCACGCAGCGTGTCAAATTCGACAATATGACTGGTGTCTTCAAAAAATGCGGTCATCCGGGCCGTACACGCGCTCGCCGGGACCTCGACTGAGGACCAGTTCCATTGGGATTGCAGCACCAACTGGCCGGAATCGT
>JABMNS010000106.1 GCA_013204445.1 Sphingomonadales bacterium | reverse complement strand
TGATAAAGCCATCCTTGTCGACTTTGCCAATATCGCCCATCCGCTGCCAGCGGTCGCCATTTTCGTCATACCAGCTGGCTTCCTCGGTCTTGTCCGGCTGGTTCTTATAGCCCGACATCATCGTCTGCGACCGCCCGACCAGCTCCCCCATTTCGCCGGTGGGGAGACGGTTGAGCCGTTCATCAACGGTGATCACCTCGCTGCCGCCCCAAGCGATACCGACCGTATGCAATTTATCCGGATGATCATGGGCGAGCAATATGCAGACCACGCCGCCCTCAGTCATCGAATAAATCTCGATCAGCCCGCCCGGCATGCGCTTGAGCACTTCTGTCTTCAGCTCCGCCGAGAATGGCGCGCTGGTGCAATATTTATGGGTCAGACTGCTGAGGTCATAATCGTCCAAGCCTTCGAAATCCATCAGCCGCTGATATTGCACCGGCACCAGCATCGTGTGGCTGGCGCGATGCGCCTGCGCCAGTTCCAGCCAGCGCTGGCAATCAAATTTGCCCATCATCACGACCGTCCCGCCATAGGCGATAGTCGGCGTGAAATTGGCCAGCGTCGTGTTCGAATAGAGCGGCGTCGACAGCAAGGTGACCTGCCCCGGATTGCCATAGCCGGTCGCCTCTCCGACAGCCGCATGATACCAGCGCATCTGGCGGCTGTGGACAATGCCCTTGGGCGTACCGGTGGTGCCGCTGGAATAGATGATATTATACGGGTCTTTGGGACCAATCCCAAGATCAGCCGGCATCGCCCCCTCGTCCGCCATCCAGTCAAGGATCAACGGCGCGTCACCCGCTGCCTGATCCATCATGATATGTTTGAGCGCCGGCAAGTCTTCGCCGCTCTCCAGCAGCTCCGCCCGCTTGGCACTATCGATAAACCAGTGCATCGCGCCGCTGTCGCGCGCCATATTGGCTAGCTGCTTCGGCGTCGCCGAGGTCGTCAACGGCGCCGCACAACCACCGGCAACAATCGCGCCCAGATAGGCCAGCGCATAGCGAACCGTGGTCGTTCCCAATATCGCAACCGCCTGCCCCTTTTGCAGACCATCCGCCTGCAACTGAGCCGCAATCCGGTTGACCAGCGCCGCGGTCTCCGTCCAGCTGAGCTTCTCCTCGCTATCATCCAGCGCGATCCGGTCGGGCTGGATGACGCCATGGGCGTTGATGAGGTCAGCGAGATGGCCGAACGGCTGCTCGAGATAGTGATTGGGATCTATATTTGACATGGGATGAAGTGTTTCAGCATCTTGATGCAAAATGCAATTCTCAATTGGGCGAAACCATAATTGTCGGCATTACCCAGACCTTGCCTCCAACAAACCACGACACTGCCCTATTCCCATTCCACTTGTTCTGGTTCAGCCAAACCCGCATAGGTCTTGGCAATCCAACAGGTTGCCATTGTCATGCAAGAGGGAAGTATCGACGATATGATTGTCGCAACGTCACCGGAATAAAATCTTTGTGATCCTCTAGCCAGCCACCAGCACCACATAGGTGCTCTCGACCCAACCGCTTTTGCACGGGCCGTCATAATTGCGTTTGGCGCGCACCGGAGAGGAGACGCCGCAGTCGATGGGAGTGCCGGCTTCCTCGTCCGCCGGATCGGATGACTGGTCATAGACAATGCCAAACCATTGCTGGTCGATACTGCGGGTACAGATATGGATCGTCTGGCCGGCAGACAGGCTGTCGATTTTTTCTGCTGCATCAAAGGGCGCGCTGAGCACCGGCAGCGATCCGCTGACATGGCGGCCGACTTCGCCGGCCGACTGGCAGGCATCAAAACGGGGACCACCTTCGCCAATGCGCACCGGCTTCGCCGATGGATCGGCCTCGACCCGCTCGGTCCGGCCAGTCGGATTTTCGAGATAGGCGCTGCTTTCGGGCAGATCATCGCTCACCTGGGTGGATTCGGAGCAGGCAGTTGTTGCCAGAAATAGGAGGGAAGCGGCGAGCAGGGTTCTGTTCATGACAGCGGTTTAGCGCAAAAGCAGGGCCTTTGGGAAGCGGGGAATATATTGGGTCACTTGACCATTGGTGAGGGGCCTGCCGCAGCAGCTTTGCCCTATCCATAAGACCCTCGATAGGCCCATGATGAAAGGATAAGCCGCGCCGCATCACAGCACGATCTGGGTTTGCGTCACCACCGCCACCAGGGTCCCGTCTTTCAGCGTGATCTTCGTCTGCCAGACCGACTGGCGCCGGCCGACCTTGAACGGAGTGGCCTCGCCATAGACGATGCTGCCTTCCGGCGCCGCGTTGAGGAAATTGGTCTTGCTTTCCGATGTCGTGGTGCCGTTTGATCCGTCGGGGAGATTGGCAAAGCCGCCAAAGGCACCGAGCACATCAGCAAAAGTCATCACTGCGCCGCCATGGATGCTGGGACTGCCGCGCCCGTTGCCAGCGGTGCAGATCTCTGACCGCACAAGCATTTCTCCGCGCACCCTGTCCTTGTCCATCGCGGTGATGGTGATGCCCATGTGCTTGGCAAAGGGCACCATATCGGCGGGATTGATATCGACAGGGTTGGTCATAAACGGGGTCCTTTTTGGTTTCTTTTGGCCCGAAAGCGTGAAGATGCGACCTATTTTGCACAAAGGCGTACAGCGACAAAGGGCTTTTGCTTGCCGGGCTCAAAGTCCTCGCCTGCCCCTGTTTTACACCCCTATTCGTTTTGATAATCAAAGCTTAATGCGAGAATCGTCCGCGCGATTGGAAATATATATAAATCTTTGATTTTACATGCTTTTAATATCGCAAAATCCTACATTTTCCTTGGGTTTGGCGGCACCAGCGGCTATGGTCGCGCCATGAATGACATTAGCAAAAATGAAATGCCGGAAGAAGCTTCCAAGTCTCCAAATCAAAACGAATATGGCGCAGATTCCATCAAGGTTCTCAAGGGCCTGGATGCGGTTCGCAAGCGCCCCGGCATGTATATCGGCGATACTGATGATGGCAGTGGCCTGCATCACATGGTGTTCGAGGTGTCGGATAATGCGATTGACGAAGCCCTCGCCGGCCATTGCGACCTGATCCTAATCACGCTCAACGCCGATGGTAGCGTCTCGGTTGAGGACAATGGCCGCGGCATCCCGACCGGCATGCATACCGAAGAAGGCGTATCGGCAGCCGAGGTCATCATGACCCAACTCCACGCTGGCGGCAAGTTCGAGAATACCTCCGACGACAATGCTTACAAAGTGTCCGGTGGTCTCCACGGCGTCGGTGTATCAGTGGTCAACGCCTTGTCCGAGTGGCTGGAACTGGATATCTGGCGCGACGGCAAAGAGCATAATATGCGCTTCGAATTTGGCGATGCCGTGCGGCCATTGGCCGTTGTCGGCGATGCTCTACCCGCCGACAACCCAACCGGCTTTAAGAAGGGCACGAAAGTAACCTTCTTCCCGTCTCCCGCGACGTTCAAGATCACCGAATTTGATTTTGAGAAGCTCGAGCACCGCTACCGCGAACTCGCTTTCCTCAACAGCGGCGTGCATATCATCCTGCGCGACGCGCGGCATGAAGAAGCGAAGGAAATAGACCTATATTATGAAGGCGGGATCGCCGCCTTTGTCCAGTATCTCGACCGCAACAAGACGCCGCTGGTGCCCGAACCCATCGCTATTCACGGTGACCGCGACGATGTCGTCATCGACGTCTCGC
>JABMNS010000105.1 GCA_013204445.1 Sphingomonadales bacterium | reverse complement strand
TCAACGCAAGGGCTGATCGTATTTTTCGAGGTGCCCTTGAGTCTAAAATTCAATTGGTAGTGACTTCGAGTTCTTATGCGGACTACGAAGGACCGGAGCATCTCATGGCGAGGGTCCGCCCGTATAGCGTTATGCATCTTGCCAACAGCCTAAGTAGACCAAAGGTAAGGGCACGCTTAGAATGACCATCAAGAAAATCGAGATCAGAAATATCAAAGGAATCGAGGAGAAGTCCTTTGAACTAGATATTCTTCCCAACCGACCTAGCCTCTTAGTCGCGCCCAATGGGTTCGGGAAAAGCTCATTTGCTGCGGCATTCTTGAGCCTATTACAAAATCGACTTTCCGTTCATGAAGATAATTATCACAAATCGGATGCTGATCTAGCTCCTGAACTTCGTATCGAGTATGAAGATGATGCTGGTCAGCTTCACTCACTGACAGCCGATGGGGTAAAGAACGATATTCACCAACATTTTGCTTGGTTTGTCATTAACAATCAGATCAAGGCCAAAGGCATTGGCCGAAACTTCGGAGGACGGAATGTTGTAAGCGCATCTATCGCTGTTGAACCAGTTGTGCTTATTGAAACCATCCCGGCGCAGGAGTCTTTTGGCTACAACTATACTCAGCAAAAGAGAAATTTTGGCACTAATGGAAAAGTGTTGCCGAATATTACCGGGCTTTCTAATAGCCCAAATTTTGTAAAAAGCATCGGCAATAATTTTGACGTGTTGGATCGCATTGGTCAAGTTCGTAATAACCAAAAAATCTCGAACTTGATCGCAGACATCAATCGACAGAGCGGAAGCGCCAATCAATTATTGATATGGATACAGGCTAACAAGCTTGGCGAATTTGAAAGTGTCGAACCGCTTAAGCAAATTGCTGAGCTTATTTTATCTAGCAACCTAGACATTGCAGACAGGCACATTGCTTATTTAGCAGCTATTCAGATCGAATGCCTATACAGCGCTGACAAGCCTAAGTTTAAGCGTGCTCAAAAGTATGCGAATTATAAAATCGAGAAAATCCAATATTCTCAGATGCTCACTGCGTTCAACACTTCCTGGTGCGCAATTGTTCCAAAAGAGAAGGATCGAAAGCTTGTCGTCGAATTCCCTCATGCAAAGCATATTTCTAATGGCCAGAGAGATGTAATAACCTTTGTAGCGCTGCTGCACCGCGCCCAGAATAGACTACGGGGGAAGAATAGCATTCTGATCATCGATGAGGTTTTTGATTATCTAGATGATGCAAATTTGGTGGCGGCTCAATACTACATTACCAAAATGATCGATCTCTATAAGGAAGAAGGAAAGCGACTGTATCCTCTCATCTTAACTCACCTAAATCCGCACTACTTTAAGAATTTTGTCTTCAGCAAGCAGAAGATTTATCACTTAGATAAGCGCGAAATCCAGTCAAATCCAGCAATGATCAAGCTTCTTAGAAAGAGGAATGAGCCGAGCATCAAGGGTGATGTCTCAAAGTATCTGCTTCACTATCATCCAGATGACATCAATAGGCGACAAGAGTTTGAAGCGCTTGACGTAAAAGCGACTTGGGGTGAGGGCCAAAACTTTGATGCGTTTGTTAACGAGGAATGCCGTAAGTACGTTAATAGTGAAGATGATTTTGACCCTTTAGCAGTGTGTTGTGCTGTGAGAAAACTGATCGAGAAACATGCATATCGGCAGCTTCCCACACAAGGAGACTGCGTTACCTTTGTCGCCACATTCAAGACTCGAAAGAAACTAGAATTTGCTGAAAGCGTCGGAGCTTCGATCCCGGAGTATTTCTATCTGCTAGGAGTGATTTACAACGAAGGCATGCATTGGCGAGAGGGGCAAGACAACCTATCACCCATCGCAGCAAAACTCGAGAACAGCACCATTCGATCCATTGTTTGCCAGGTTCAACAGTTTTAGGAGAGAAGATGTATAACAAGTTGCTGCACCGGTATGCCGAAAGTTAGTCGGTCAAGCCGTAAAGGCCGTCTACATCCGGTGAGCTTGGTCGTTCAATCGATAGGAAAAGCAACCACCCGAACTGAGCATGCATCAACGATCTGAATCCACTGCTCGCGACTAATCTCCAGTCGCTCCAGCATCTCTGCCACGCCTACCTCCGAGGTCAGCAATCGCTGTCCCCGCGCATGGAGCTCTCGCCACGTCGGCGGCACTTTCAACAGGAAACCATTGTCCCGCAAGAAGTGGGTGATCTCCCCATTGGCGTAGGTGCGTCCATAGGGCCGGAACGGTCCCCGGGACGGGTCGTAGCGGCGCGCCGCCTTGATCAGCCCGATCATCGCCAGCTGCAGCAGATCCTCCTTGGGATGAACGGTGCGCCGCGCGAAGTTGCCGGCAATCTTCTCCGCCAGGTCCATGTGCTCCAGCGCCAGAGCATCGGCAGCGGCATGGGGCCGCACAGGGCGCTGACGCCGCGGGCGGCAGTGCTTGGCCTGACGGTGCTGAGTCCTAGGCGGATGACGATCAGGCTCCGCCCAGTTGATCTCCAGCTGACCCGCTCGCGCGCAACAGGCCGGCCGGGGGTAATGGCGTTGCCGCAACATCCGCGCCGCACCGGCAGAGGTACCCACAAGCACCACCGTGATCGGCAACGACAGCTGAAGAACCACCGGCTGCCCATCCACAGTCGCCTGAGTCTTCGGCGGTGACTGCTCAGAGGCTTCCAGGACTGCACGAGTCATCGCCTTCTCTCCCCCCCTCACCTGCTCACCAGCAGTGGCGTCACCACCGGCTGGATGCCTTGGGCTTTCCAGTAGCGGCTCTCCAGCCACAGGGCGCCATGGCAGAAGGCATCAACCAGGTCCTTGCTGCCCTTGGGGAAACGGATCGCTTCTTCCACCAAGGGCTGGGCACGGTGGTGGAAGCGGATTTGACCTGCTTCCACCAGGGGGGCGACGGCATGGGCGCGGGTTTCCTTGCTGCCTCTCGCCGTGATCGGCAGCATCCCCGGCACCCGGCGCCGCAGGGTTTGCAGCACCGCTGGACCATTGGCTGCGTCCTCGATCAGCACGGCATTGGGCCGCAGGCCCTGCTGCTC
>JABMNS010000014.1 GCA_013204445.1 Sphingomonadales bacterium | reverse complement strand
TGTGAGTACTGCGAGACTTTGAGCTTGTGACGCGCAGCGTGTAGCGAGTGGGAGGAATGTCATTCCATTCCCATACCGTGACTTTAACATCGGTTATTCGCATCTATCGAGCTCCTTAATTTATTTCCTTCCGCAAGAATAGAAAGACGCGGATGAGGGGTCAACTGTGACTCCCTAGCAGTTCACCCAAAACGAATCTTCGGACTCTGGGTTTTCGCCCAGGATAGGGGGGGGGGTATGGGTGAGCATCAAAGGTCAAACCGTTGAAACTTGATCGCTGGAGAGGGGAGGTATGTCGAACAGAGAGAGGAGGGCAAAATTAATTGAAAATCTGTGCATAGGCACCAGTGTCGCGGCAATATCGTCGGGTGTACAGACGAACCCAAACGGCGAGCGCGCATCGGCGTCGCGGATATCGTTGCCGCGACCCGTCGACGCGACGACTCGCCGGCCCATATCGGTATCGACCAGCCCCGGTGCGATGATATTGACGCGTATGCCGTGCGGCTTTTCTTCGCGCGCGAGGGTATGCGCCATGGCTTCCAGCGCGGCCTTGCTGACCGCGTAGACGCCATAACCCGGAGCCAGTGCCTGGGCCGCAATGGATGAGATCATGATGACGTCACCTCGAGATGCTTCGCGCATGTGCGGTACAAGCGCGCGACTCAGCCAAATCGGCCCCCACAGGTTGACCGCCAGCAAACGCTCCCATTGCTTGTTGGTCGCGTCAACGATATACGGTTGGTTGATTGCCGCAGAGTCGAGGCCGGCGTTGTTGATGAGGGCATCCACTTGCCCGAAGTCACGCATGACTTCGCTCGCCAACCGCATGCAATCCGCTTCTATCCCTACATTGGCTTGGTAGATACGTGCTTCGACGCCGTGTGTGGCGGCAGCATCCGCCACTTCCCTGGCTGCATCAGCGTTGCTCGTGTAGTTGATGGCAACGTTTGCCCCTTCGGACGCAAAACGTTCGGCAATTGCGCGGTCAATGCCGCGGCTCGCTCCGGTGATGAGCGCCGTGCGTCCTTTCAATCTGTCCATATATTAATGCTCCTAGCGCACTGACTTTATCGAACCAACAGTACTCATTAAGTAATTTGTTTAGTGATAAGCTATATCTTATTTGACGAAATAACCATTCTCTAGAATCGGGGAGGATTTGCTATTACCCCATTTGTTTGCTTTATAGTGACCGCGAAAACGTCAAACGTTTCCCTTTGCCGAGAGAGACAATATAAGGGAAAACGTTTGTACAAACTATGAGGTGCAGGGGAGCCAGTTCCTTGAGTTCACCCTTGGCCAGTTTTTCGCCGTCGCTGCTCTGTTCTGCTCCCGATGAGAAAGCCACAAATCGTAATCGAGAAGGTGAATCTTTCGAATTCGCCCGAACAAAGTTTCGGCTGGTTTGATTATCAGACTTGTAATCGCTACGGAAGGGCTGTGAGCGTGCTTTCTTGCATCGAAGATCAGATCCCTAGACACTAGGCAGCTGTTATTCATCCTCTTATCTTCGCATGCACTGTTGGGATAATATCGTATGGCAAGAACTGGGGGAAATAGAAGTCGAGCATTTCATCTGCCAAATCCATGTCGTTATTGTTGCTGAATGGGTCCGGGGCAGGGGCATATCTTTTTTCGCAGAAGAGCCTACTTGAGTAGCTTGCAGAAAGGGAAGGCACTATCTTGGCTTTGTCTGTGGCTAAAAAATTGGCAACTAACGAGGGTGAGTGATAATTGACTACCAATACGGAATCTATGTAATAAAAATGTATAAGTTACCTGAACGAGAATTCGTGTTCCTACGACACGGCCAAACCGACTATAACCTCGAAGGGCGCCTGCAAGGGCGAATTGATGTGCCCTTGAATGCTAACGGCCTTGAACAGGCGCAAGCCGTGATGGAGCCACTTCAGGATATTTCGATTGCCAGAATTGTATCTAGCCCAGCGCGGCGCGTTTTGCAAACGGTTCGGCCGTACAGGCAGGCAAGTGAAATTCCAATAGATGTGGACGATAACCTCATGGAGTATTTCGTCGGTGAACTTCAGGGGCAGCTGATCTCTTCAATCCGTGAGCGCTATCAATTACAAACGGAAGAGTCTTGGCTTTTAGCGATGCCGGAGGATGCTGAATGCTGGCGAGAATTTGTATCAAGAGTCTGCTCTGCTGTTCAGCACTGGTTAGAAACATACCCGCAGGAGACGATTCTGTTTGCATCGCATGGCCTAGTCTTTCATGCTCTTACCGAGGCGCTTGTAGGTACACCTTTGTCTTCACACAATGGGCAGCTACATTGCTTCAGCCCAACTGGAGATGGATGGGCTGTTGCTCCTGTTTCGGGTCCGCGAGAAAAAAGATCTAATTAAATACGTGTTTCAACATATCGTAATTCAATTAATCTGCGCGAGACGATACTCGGTACTCAAAGGCATGCTAGCGCTTGGCAATACAGGTGATTCAACAGCAATATTCGCGGCCAATAGTCGCCGCAGGTACTGCAGGTTTTCGTTTAGAAATAGATTTAAAGGCGCGACGGAGAGGTATTGGAGGTCGATCCGATAAACCGTCTAGCCGTGATGGAATGGCGTAATCATGCTAGATATCAACGTCAGCAAGCTGTTCTGAACCACCCAATAAACCCAGAATCAATAGGTGTTTTGTCAACTATCCAGGTTTCTGCTTATTGAGCTATTTATCTTAGCGTTTGTTGTCGCCACTTACCCCAGCGGTAATAGGCTAATGCGGGTAGTGCAGAGGCGAATATACCAAGCGGCATTCTCCACCAGATCGCTGCGGAGCCAAGCTGGGGCTGTAACATGTTCGCAAATGGGATTCTCAGTCCCCACATCGAGATGGCAAAAATTATTGCCGATGGAAGTACTACGCCGTTGGCCCTGACGATGCCGAACAGGCCAAAGGTAATAGCCAATACGGGCCAAGCCCAAAGAACCACATTATTAATCTCTAGCGCGACCTGCATCTCTTCGCTGCCCTTTGACAGGAACAGCCTCAGGGGCAGATCGTCAAGTGCGTAAACCAAAAATGCCATAGCCGTTGCACACAAAAAACTTAATACGCAGCCACGCAGAGCGATTTTGTTAACTCTGTCCCACTGCCCTGCACCAATATTCTGCGCTGCCATCATGGACATCGAGGCGGTAATGGCAAATGTCGGCAACTGGACGTATCCCCAGAGCTGGGAGGCGGCGGCATAGCCCGCAGCGGTTACTACACCGTAAGCGTTGACCAACGATAACAGCATGAAGTATGCCCCCTGCACAATTATCGCCTCGGCAGCTGTTGGTATCGCACGTTTCGCAAGCTGGTATAGAGTACTTGGGTCTGGCCGCAGGTAGCGCAGGTTTTCTCCGCGCAGAGCTAGGGGCAAATTTTTGCGATAGATATAAATGTACAAAGAAATTAGTGCCACGGCGTTGGCAATCCAGCCGCTGATGGCCGCACCGGCTATTCCAAAGCGCGGCAGCCCGAATACCCCGGTCAGCAGTAGCGGCGTGAGAATAAATCCGAGAGCTATCCAAACTGTTGAGAAAATAAAGGGCGTTTTTGCATCCCCTGTGCTTCGAAGAATCATGGTAGAAAAGATGAATACAAACAGAGTGGGCATCGAGAGGCAGAAAATGCGAAAGTAGATTATCGAATCTGCACGTGTCTCTTGCGGCATCTGCAATAGATCGATAATGGCTTCAACGCTGAAGAGCCCGATGCCTGCTATGATAGCCCCGGCTGCGAGCGCAAAGCTGATTGCCGTGCCGATGGTTTGGTTCGCGGCATGAGGATCATCCGCACCCATGGCCTGACCTACAAAGACGCCGGCCGCCACTCCGAACCCAGTCACCAGAGCCATTAGAATTATCAGCATTACGTTGGCGTTGACTACAGCGATAAGCTCGCCTGGCCCCAATACGTGGCTAACCCAGGCAGCGTTCGATGTGCCCACTATCGTATGCAGCAGGGTGGTGACCAGCAACGGTAATGAGAATCGTATTAGGGTTGACGTGATAGGTCCGTCAGTCAGCCCCCGCTGAGGCTTACTCATAATGATTTCATGAATGAAATAAATCCACTTTTCCCGTTCCAGCCAGAATAAACTGTTAAGGGTTATCTTTGGGGTGATTAGTCACTTTAAAAGACGAGGCGGGTTAAGCTTTCTGCTACGCAGCAAGGTTTTTCTTGGCCCTGCACTTCGACAACTAATTCCGTCATGACTTCGAGCATGCTACCTTTAATCTCAACTCGTCGCAAAGTGCCGGTGGTTCTGATATTGGCACCAACGGGTACGGTGGATGGAAACCTAACCTTGTCGAAACCATAGTTGATGATCAGCTTCTGTCCTTCTAGTGTCGCTGTATCGTTTGACGCGGCTGCCGCACTGGGCAGGTGACTCATAATAGATAGCGTTAGTTGACCATGGGAGATGGTTGTGCCAAAAGGTCCTGCATTTGCTTTCTCAACATCGATATGAATCCACTGACGATCCATGGTGACATCTGCAAAATCGTTGATACGTTGCTGAGAAATCTCAAACCATTGACTGCGTGAGGTTTGCTCGCCGATGCGTGAAGTCATGACCTCAAGGGCGGCCTGTAGTGCTTCGTTTGACATCAATTGTTTCCTTTTTTGATTTTTAAACGGGCCAGTATATCGACCACAACTGTTAGCTACGGCATAGTCCTGAAGGACTATGCCGTGTCATTGCTGTTCGAGCTAGCCTAATTAGTCGGCGGTATTAAATCCCAGTAGTGCCTTGGTCTCGAGGAATTCCTCGAGGCCCCACTGGCCGAATTCACGACCGTTACCCGAATGTTTGTAGCCACCGAACGGTGCTTTGATATCGAGTGCGGCACCGTTGAGGTGTACGTTGCCGGCCCGAAGTTGGGCTCCCACTGAACGCGCTCGGTCGAGATCGCCGGAACTGACGTACGCGGAGAGACCGTAAACGGTGTCGTTGGCAATCTCCACGGCCTGTTCTTCATCGGCGTACGGAATCAATGACAATACGGGCCCAAAAATCTCTTCTCGCGCAATGGTCATGTCGTTGCTGACCCCGGAGAAGATCGTCGGCTTAACGAAGTAGCCGGTATCCAGGCCGTCCGGTCGACCAATACCGCCGGCTTCCAGTTTGGCGCCCTCGTCGATTCCTTTCTGGATGAGTGCCTGTACCTTGCTGAACTGTGCTTCTGATACTAGTGGGCCGACCTGTGTGGCGTCGTCATTGGGGTTGCCCACCCTGATGGATTCCGCAGTGGCTTTTGCAATTGCCGCGGCTTCCTCCATCCGGCTTGCTGGCACGAGCATGCGGGTTGGCGCATTGCAGCTCTGACCCGTGTTCATGAAGATGTTAAACGTGTCCCTTTTCACTACTTTTTCAAACACGGCATCGTCGAGGATGATATTCGCCGACTTGCCGCCAAGTTCCTGGGTTACGCGTTTTATCGTTGGAGCGGACTCTTGGGCAATGGAAATCCCGGCTCGCGTAGACCCTGTGAAGGACATCATTTCGATGTCGGGATGCGATGACATGGGGACACCTACGCCCGGCCCGTCACCGTTGATGAGGTTAAAGACGCCCGGAGGTGTGCCGGCCTCGTGCATGATCTCGGCAAATAGGATCGCGTTAAGCGGAGCAATTTCAGACGGCTTCAGCACCATCGTGCACCCGGCTGCAATGGCGGGACCGACCTTGGCGGCAATCTGATTAACTGGCCAGTTCCAGGGCGTGATCAAACCGCAGACTCCGATCGGTTCACGAACGACGCGAGAGGTACCGATGTCCTCGGTAAACTGAAACTTCTCCAGCGCCTTCTGGGCGAAAATTAGGTGCCCGAGACCGGACGGCGCCTGGGCGGTGTTGGCGAGTTTGATGGGCGCGCCCATTTCTTGAGAAATTGTCTTGGCAATTTCTCCCATCTTGCTTTTGTAAACGGCAATGATACGTCCTAGGAGTTCTGATCGTTCCTCCACCGACGTTTTTGAAAAGGACTTGAAGGCCGACTTAGCTGCCGCAACGGCCTGGTCAACATCCGCCTTGCCACCCATTGCTATCTGGGCAATCGTTTGCTCGGTGGCGGGGTTAATGACATCGCAGGTGTCGTTGGTCGACGATGCAACCCATTTCCCGTTGATGTAAAACTTGTCTGTGTTCTGCATGGAAAAAACTCTCTATAAATAAATTAAAATAGGTTGAAATACGTGTGTACTGGGGTTTGATTTTATCAAACCTCAGGAAAACTCAAAGCAGCGCTGTCGTGATATCCCCTCATAATTTGCCTGTGGGAAAATTCGCGGACTAGGCTGTTGTGATGGATGAAATAGTTGCCCTGGAAAATATCTTGTTTTCTGAACCTCAGTGATTTCGCTTGGACACAAACAGCCGCAAGATCGCCGCCACATCAGCATGGTTTTGCGGCCTAATGTGCCGCCGATTTAGTGCAACAGCGCGCATACAACATACTGCTCGCCGCCGCACAGTTGGCTGTCTGCAAACTGTACGGGAGACGATCTACCGAGAAGCCGGTAAAGTCGTCCTCCAGAAGAGGCAACTTCCACTCTTACCAATGAAGTTCGTCAGCTACGATCGATGAGCTGTACTAGCTCGCATCGCGAATTAGGTTGCGGGCAATAATTGTCTGCTGAATCTGGCTCGTGCCTTCGTAGATACGGAAAAGGCGCACATCGCGATAGAAGCGCGCTACAGCGTACTCCTCGATATAGCCAGCTCCTCCGTGAATCTGCACGGCTCGATCTGCGACTCTTCCGACCATCTCGGTCGCGAAGAGCTTGCAGCAAGAGGCGAGCATACCGACGGGGTCGCCTGCATCGCGTCGTCGCGCTGCGTCTAACACCATGCACTTGGCCGCATAACATTCAGCCTGACTGTCTGCGAACATTCCCTGAAGGAGTTGAAACTCCGCAATAGGCTTTCCAAACTGCTTGCGTTCGACTGCGTAGGCGACGGACATATCGATGAGCCGTTGCGCACAGCCAACCGACAGCGCGGAAATATGAATCCTGCCTCGATCCAGTGTTTTCATGGCGGTCTGGAAACCTTTGTTAACCCGGTCGGGGCCACCGATGATATTGGCTTCTGGCACTCGACATTCCTCGAAGATCACGTCGCAAACATGCGCGCCTTGCTGACCCATCTTCTTGTAAGGTTTGCCAAGTGTGATGCCGGGACTATTCGCGTCTACCAGAAAAGCACTGACCCCGCGAGATCCTGGTTCATTTGGATCCGTTCGGGCGAATACAGTAAACAACTGTGCGCTTTCTGCGTTCGTGATGTAGCGTTTGGTTCCGGTAAGCAGGTAATCGTCTCCGTCCTTGATTGCTTTTGTTTGTACAGCAGCCGAATCTGAACCCGCTTCCGGCTCCGTCAGTGCAAAGGAACCAATGATTTCTCCGGTCGCGAGCCTAGGCAGGTAATACCGCTTCTGATCTTCGGTGCCGTCCATGACGAGCCCCTGACTGCCAATGCCGTTATTGGTGCCGAAGACGGAACGAAATGCCGGCGAAGTACGGCCAAACTCCATCATCAGCTGGCATTCCTCCTCCGTATTTAACCCCAGTCCGCCATAGGCCTCTGGAATTGTCAGTCCGAACAGGCCGAGGTCTCGCATTTCGTCGACGACTTCATCGGGAATATGATCCTCCTCCGCGACCTGTGCTTCGAGCGGAACGAGCCGCTCTTCAACAAAGCGGCGAACGGTACTAATTAATTGGTCGAGTACATCTGTGTCTAATGCCATAGCTTAGTGCTCTACTTCTTGATCGAATGGTGTCATTGGTTCTTGATGTCCCGCAAGCTGCCGCCCTCTGCCACTAGGCGTACCAGCAGCGGCGATGGCGTCCACCAGCGCTCACCGTGTAGCTTGGCAAACTCGCGGATACGCTCCAGTATACGTTCCAGGCCAATGGTGTTTTCCGCCCAATGCATCGGACCGCCGCGCCAGGCGGGGAAGCCATAGCCATTGATGTATACGGTGTCGATATCGGAGGCGCGGTAGGCCATGCCCTCGTTCAGGAGATCACAGCCAATGTTGAATAGTGAATAAAAGCAACGCTCGATGATTTCCTCATCAGAAATCTCGCGTTGTTCGATCCCGAACTTCTCAGCGGACTCGGCAATTATTTCTTTAGTTATCGGCGAAGGAATAGGTGTTCTGTTACCAGGTTCATAATCGTAAACACCGGCATTGGTTTTCTGTCCGAGGCGGCCCATACCTACCAGACGGTCGTACAGGTAAGATGCACGAACGTCGTACTGGCTCTCGTCGAGATTTTCCCGCATCCGGGTTCCGATGTCGAGGCCGGCCATGTCAGCCATGGCGATCACGCCCATCGGCATACCGAAGTCGTACAGGACGCGATCTACCTGTTCCGGTGTCGCACCCTCAAGCACCAACATGTTTGCTTCGTGCGCGTAGCCCGACAGCATGCGATTGCCGATAAAGCCGTAGCATACGCCAGCGACTGCGCCGACTTTGTTGATTCTCTTACCCAGTTTCAGGATGGTGGCCAGCACTTCCGGAGCGGTCTTCTCCCCGCGCACGATCTCCAATAGACGCATCACGTTGGCTGGTGAGAAAAAGTGCATCCCAAGGAAGCGTTCCGGATTGGCAACGACAGTCGCGATTTCATTGATGTCCAGATAAGAAGTATTACTCGCCAAAATTGCATCTGGCCTCACAACTTCGCTGAGGGTCGAAAAGACGGTTTTCTTGACGTCCATATTCTCAAACACCGCCTCGATCACAAGATCGGCATCGGCTAGGTCGGCGTAGTTCGTGGTACCGCTGATCAGGTTCATGCGCTCTTCCACCTGCTCGTCGCTGATCCGGCCCTTGCGCGCGCTTGCCTCGTAGTTCTTCCGAATGATACCTCGGCCTTTTTCCAGCGCTTCTTCGCTCATCTCCAGTAGAGTGACTGGAATGCCGACATTGATGAAGTTCATTGCAATACCGCCACCCATCGTGCCAGCGCCGATGATACCGACGGAGTTGACTGGTTTGAGTTCGACATCGCGGGACAGCCCGGGTACCTTGGTCGCTTCACGTTCTGCAAAAAAGACGTGTTGCAAGGCTTTGGACTGAGGGTCGGCAACACATTCACGGATCAGTTCTCGTTCGCGTTTCACCCCATCCGTGAACGGTAGATTGACGGCGGCTTTTACAGCTTGAATGGCACGTTCAGGAGCATGCATACCGCGTGTTCTACGCGCGATGGAGGTGCGGAATGCGTCAAAACACTCGTCGTTGAACTGCGCTGGATCTAGCGTTAGTTCATGAGTTCTTTTCAATGGCGCGTCTGCCGCGACCAGCTCTTCGGCATAACTTATTGCTGCGGCAACAATGTCACCGTCTTCGATGCGGTCGATTGCACCAGATTCCAGCGCTTCTGCGGCTTCAATCGGATTGCCCGTTGTTATCATTTTCAGGGCGAAATCGACGCCTGTCAGTCTCGGTAGACGTTGAGTACCTTGGGCGCCCGGAATAATACCCAGCTTAACTTCTGGTAGCCCGATCTTGGCCGATGGCAGCGCGATACGGTAATTACAGGCGAGGGCAACTTCCATTCCACCGCCGAAGGTGGTGCCAAACAAGGCTGCGACAATCACTTTTGGACTTGCGCTCAGCGCGTCGACAACTTCACCAAGCGAGGGTGGTTTCGGTCCGCCGCCAAACTCGGTTATATCGGCGCCGGCCATGAATGTACGACCACGACATGCCAGCACAAGGGCCTGTATTTCATCATCGGCTGCTGCGGATTCAACCGCTGATATGAGCCCCTCGCGAACGGCTTGCGAGATGGCATTGACTGGTGGATTGTCGATCCAAACGATCCCAATTCCCCCACGTTTCTCTATTGAACCCTGCATATCTAGCCTTCTTGATTGATTGACTGAGGCGTTAGTTTGAGCGTTCTTACTGGCAGCGACAAGAGATTCGCCCGACGAGGTCATCTGAATTCCCCCATCTTTAAGTTGTGCTCTTTATGCGGGAAAGAAAAAATGGGTGGTTATTTGCTCGCCATCCGAGCCTGAGTTTGAGTCGCAGCTCATTTATAAGGACAATATCCCGTTACAACAACCCAGTCCGGTATATGGCCAACAAAGCACGCTCGCTCCCTTTGGTCGTTGCGGGCGCGGCGACCTCGGTCGAGAAAGCTGACAAGAAGCGATCTATGGGTTTCTGCAAACCAAGCCGCATGGATCGAGACCGATCGATTTGAAGACTGGCAACCCGTTTCTGATACGATTTAAGGAAGGTATGATATGAAATCCAGAGCAGCAATTCTTTTTGAACCCGGCAAAAAACTGGAAATTCGTGAGGTGACTGTTCAGGACCCGGGGCCGGGCGAGGTACGCGTCAAGCTCGTAGCCAGTGGCGTTTGCCACACTGACCTCCACGTTATGACTGGCGACTTGAACGCGCCTTTGCCGGCAATTCTCGGCCACGAGGGCGCCGGTATCGTGCATGACGTCGGTCCCGGCGTGACTTCTGTCAAACCCGGCGATCATGTGATTCTGCTGTGGCGTCTCTCCTGTGGGGAGTGCGAGTACTGTAGTGGCAGCCGACCTGCACTTTGTCCGGAGGGTACCGAGGTTCGAGGGTCGGGCCGACTATTAGATGGCACCAGCCGATTCAGTCTCGATGGTCAGGAGATAAAACACTTTGCCGGTGTGTCTGCATTTTCCAACTATACAGTGCTTCCCGAAAAGGCAGCTTTGAAGATTCCGGATGACCTGCCGTTAGAGCTGGCTGCACTAATGGGCTGCGCAGTGATCACGGGTGTTGGTGCGGCCGTGAACGCGGCCCAGGTGAAGCCGGGCAGTACGGTGGCGGTCTTTGGCGCCGGCGGCATCGGCGTCAATGTGGTTCAAGGCGCGGTCCTGGCAGGTGCTCGGACAGTCATTGCCGTGGACCGCTTCGATAGCAGGCTTGAACAGGCGCGGTTGTTTGGTGCGACCCACACAGTGAACGCATCTGATAGCGACGCGGTTGAGGCCATTCGCCATCTGACTGGCGGGCGGGGTGTGGACTATGCCTTCGAGGCAGTCGGGCTGCCGTCGATCGTGCAACAGGCCTTCAACTGTTTGGCAAAGCGCGGTGTGGCAATGGTCGTCGGTATCCCGCCAACCGCATCAGAGGTTACAGTGTCGTCGTCGGCGCTGGTCTATGAGGAGCGTGTATTGACGGGCTCGCTATACGGATCAGCGGCGCCCAAAATCGACATACCCAAAATGATTGATATGTATCGCAGCGGCGGTCTGAAGTTGGACGAGCTGCTCACTCACAGATTTCCAATCGAGGAAATCAACGAGGCATACGATGCCCTTAAGTCCGGAGAGACGCTTCGCAGCGTGGTGACCTTTTAGGGGCGCCGCCCGAATATTTAACAAAAAAGAACAGCGAAACCGTATAAAGCCTTTTCTGAATACGGTTTCGCCGTGCTGGCGTTATTGGTCAAATACCTTCGGTAGGTATGGACCAAAACAGTAAACTGCTGAGCCAGTTGTAGAGCTCTTGTGCCATCACAGAGTCACATGCTCTATGTGGCGAGGGCTACGCCGCCGTCCACCGGCAGCGTGATGCCCAGAAGATAATCGCCCGCTCGTGAACACATGTAGACAGCTGCACCGGCAATATCATCCGGTTGACCAACACGCTTGGTCGGAATTCTATTGGAAACAGCTTCTGGATTGTCTCGGGCAAAAACATTGATGTCGCTGGCGAAGGCACCCGGCGCAATGGAATTAACATGGATGTGGTCGGCCACAAGACGTTTTGCCATGCGCCTGGTCAGGTGAATTAGCCCAGCTTTGCTCGCCACGTAGGAGTAGGTTTCAAGATCCGGGTTTTTAATGCCGTCGACCGAGGTAATGTTTATCACTTTGGCCGGGCGTTCGGCGCAGGCACCGGCGCGTAGCAAGGGGGTCATTTTTTGGGTGAGGAAGAAAACTGACTTCAGGTTGATGTTCATGACTTTGTCCCAACCCTCTTCCGGGAACTCGTCAAAGGGGGCTGCCCAGGCAGCGCCTGCGTTGTTGATCAGAATGTCGATGTGTTGCTCGCGCTCTGCTATTTCGCTGACGAAGGTATCAATGCCTGCTGGCGTTGACAGGTCTTGCGGGAGAGCGATGCACTCGCCATGCTCTGAAAGTTCCTTTGCCGTTTGAATACAGGGTTCCGCTTTGCGTGCCGTGATGTAGGTGCGAACGCCGCGACGCACAAACTCCTCGGCGATCATTTTTCCAATGCCACGAGAACCGCCCGTAACGACTGCGACTTTTCCAGCCAGGTCAAACATATTGTTCATGAGTGTAAAATCTCCGTTGTCTGTCAGCTCGCACTGAACATGTTATTTTAATATCAGATTTGGGTGAGTTGTAAAAAGCCCCCGTATCGGATTCCGGTGGAGATGATATATGATCGTGACCTCAAAAATACTTGATCGCTACCCTGCAGGAGATACATCATGAAAGATATTCACCCAGAACTATTCGACTTGTCGATGTCGGCCAAGGCGCAACCGTTACTGGACGCGGTCAAACGGCACATTGCCGAAAGCGTCGATCCGATTACTGAAGAGTACTACGCACTGAACGACGAGAAAGAGGATCGATGGGCCTACCATCCAAGGCAGCTGGAGCTGCTCGAAAGCATCAAGGACAAGGCCCGAGAGGCAGGCCTGTGGAACTTCTTCCTGCCCGACGCTGAATCCGGCGAGGGACTAAAGAATCTGGATTACGCCTATATCGCAGCAGAGTTGGGCAAGAGTCCGCTCGCCTCACAGAGCCTGAACTGCAGTGCACCGGATACCGGCAACATGGAGGTGCTCGAGCGTGTAGGCACGCCGGAGCAAAAGGAAGCGTGGCTTAAACCGCTTCTGGCCGGCGAAATTCGCTCGGCCTATGCAATGACTGAACCGGCGGTGGCCTCTTCGGACGCGTCCAACATCTGTACCTCGGCGGTACTCGACGGCGACGAATGGTTGATCAATGGTGAGAAGTACTACATTTCGGGCGCAGGCGACCCGCGTTGCAAAGTAATGATCACCATGGTCAAGACGAGCCCGGAAGCTGAATCGTTTTATCAGCAGTCGCAAATTCTGGTCCCCATGGACGCGCCCGGAGTCGAGATCGTCGGGCCTATGCATTCATTCGGCGACGATTCGGCCCCGCACGGGCACATGCATATTCGTTTCGACAATGTTCGGGTGCCGAAGGGCAATATGCTACTCGGCGAAGGACGAGGCTTTGAAATTTCGCAACTTCGTCTTGGCCCTGGGCGCATTCATCACTGCATGCGTTCGATCGGCCAGGCGGAAAAAGCGCTTGAGTTGATGGTCAAACGGGCCAGTACCCGTGTTGCCTTCGGCAAGCCGATAGTGAAGCTAGGCAAGAACCTGGAAGTGATTTCGCGCGCGCGCATCGAACTTGATGCCTGCCGACTGATGGTGCTGCAGGGAGCCAAAGCCATGGACGTGCTGGGCAACAAGGAAGCACGAATTTATGTCAGTGCCGTCAAGGCGATGGTGCCGGAGAAGGTCTGCAAAATCATCGACGATGCTATTCAGATGCACGGCGCCACCGGGCTGTCAAAGTGGACACCGCTGGCACATATGTACACCTCCCAGCGTACCCTACGTTTCGCTGACGGACCGGACGAAGTCCATCACATGGTGGTTGGACGAAACGAAGTTCGCAAATATGACCTGTGGTAGATCGATCACAAAAAATGAGGAAAACCGATGAATTTTGAGCAAATTAAATATCACGTTGTGGACAGTGCGGCGATCATTACATTGAACCGGCCAGAGTCTTTGAACGCCCTGACGGTGAAGATGATGGGAGAGTTGCAGGAAGCGGTAAAGCTGGCCGACGCTGATCCCGCAGTACGTTCGATGGTTTTTACCGGTGAAGGACGTGCGTTCTGTGCGGGTCTGGATCTAAAAGAGATGCAGGATCGGAATGTTGATGCGGGATACGTGGGTGCGGTGGTGGACAAACCGGCACTGAAATTGATCGACGCACTTAAGCAATCCCCTAAGCCGGCGATAGGCAAGATCAACGGATTTTGTTTCACCGGCGCGCTGGAGCTCGCGCTTACCTTCGACATTCTCTACGTGGCCGAAGAAGCCAAACTGGGCGACACACATGCAAAATGGGGGCTACGACCCACCTGGGGTATGAGTGCCCGGCTGCCTGCGGCAGTAGGCATTCGCAAGGCGCGTGAATTGTCTTTCACGGCGCGTACCTTCACGGGTAAGGAGGCAGCGCAATGGGGTTTGGCCAACCGGGCGGTGCCGCTCGCGGAGCTGGATGCGGCGGTCAAGGAGTTGACCGATGGCATCGCAGCGACTAGTGCGGGAGCGGTTGCCGCGTTCAAGGACCTGTACGATCACTGGCTTACGGGTTCGGTGGACGACGCGTTGAAGTATGAAGTCAACACCGAGTACGAAATCAGCGACACGGCGGATCGTCTCGGCGGGTTCGACTAGGCGTGAGTTGAGCGGAAAGAAAATCAGGCCGGGTATCCGCGCTCTATAGCGCGGATGACGGTAGACCTCCTCCGTTACGTCAGTACAGCTTCTATCAAGTGTGGGCCGGTATTAGCCAGCGCGGCGGCCAGTGCATCGTAGAACTGCGGTGCCGTTTCTGCCCGTGTAGCGGGCACACCCATACCCTCGGAGAGCGATACCCAATCGAGCGTTGGGTTGGTCAGATCCAGCAGTGACAGTGCCTTTTCCCCTGCATTGGTCACGCCCACCCTGCCCAGTTCGATGTTCAGAATTGCGTAGCTGTTGTTTTTCATGATGATGGTTACAACGTCGAGGTTCTCGCGCGCCATCGTCCAGAGCGCCTGATTGGTATACATCCCTGAACCGTCGGCCTGCAACGCGATAACTTTTCGATCGGGGCAGGCGACCGCAGCACCTGCAGCCAAAGGAAGCCCTTGGCCGATCGCCCCGCCTGTCAGCGTCAGCCAGTCATGTTTGGCTGCGCTGGCCATATACTTATAAAACGGCCCGCCGCTTGTGCAAGCCTCGTCTGAGACAATGGCGTTCTCGGGTAGCAACAGCGCCGTAATGATGCCGGCCGATTCGGTGGTCAGCTTGCCGTCTTCAAACGAATGAGTGGCGGCTTGCTGTACGTTGGCCGGTGACTCGGGCGCACTCAGCGCGTCGGCGAGCCGGCGTAATGTGTCCTCGGCGTCCGTGTATGCGTCGGCGAGCTCGACCAACTCCGCCCCTTCGGGTGATAGCCACCCGGGTTTGTCGGGGTAGGCAAAGAAAGATACCGGCGGTTCGGATCCTACAAAAACGATTTGCTGAAAGCTTGCGAGATGTTCAACCGCCATTTCGCCAAAGTAGGGCAGTCGCTCCACGGGTACCCGTCCTACGCCTCTTTGCAATCGTGCAGGCAGGCTCTCACAGATAATACGCGCACCGGTTGCGGCCGCTATCCGGCCGGCATGAAAAAGTGCATCCTCACGCAGTGCTCTGCTGCCGAGGAATAAAGCAGCTTGGCCGAGTTTGCTCATAACCGCTGCCGCCTCGGTAATCTCACTGTCCTTCACTTGGGGTACATCAGGGGTTTCCCTGCGCCCGGATACCTCGGCACCGTCGGTCCATGCATGGTCGCCCGGGGCGATGACGGTCGCAATCTGGCCTGGATAGGTTTGCGACACAGCCACCGCTTCGGCGCCGGCTACCGAAAGGTCAGAAGGTGATGTCGATGTGCGAACCCAGTTGGACATTGGTGTGGCCACGCCGACAACATCAGAAGTCAACGGTGCGTTGTACTTCAAATGGTCTACGGCATGATCGCCAACAATGTTGATCAACGGTGTTCGAGCGCGCTTGGCGTTGTGTAGGTTGGCCAGGCCATTGGCTAGGCCGGGCCCTAAGTGCAGCAGCGTAGCGGCGGGTTTGTCGGTCATACGACCATAGCCGTCTGCTGCGCCGGTCACGACACCTTCAAACAAAGCCAGAATGGCGCGCATTCCTTCTTGCTGGCCGATTGCCGCAACTAATTGCATTTCCGAAGTGCCGGGGTTGGCAAAGCAAACCTCCACACCGCACTCACTTAGCGTCTGTATTAGCGCCTCAGCTCCATTCATGTTTGATATCCTGTCCTATTTATGGGGGAAACTAAAAGTGGTGTCATTGACACCAGCAGCGTTGGCGGAAAACAATGCCAAACGATTTAATCTCAACACAGGTTAACAGAATGTCACTTGCAACTCTTACAAACACCAATATGAAACGAAGCAAATTCACCCATATAAGGCCGGGACGATGAGGTTGCGGCAGATCGCCTTGGTCGCAGAAGAACTGGCGCCGGTGCAGAGTGCGCTGTTCGATTTACTGGGTGTGAAGGAAGCACACGTCGACCCTAGAATTGCGAAATTTGGCTTGAAGAATATCGTCTTAACTCTAGGGGACACGTTTTTGGAAGTCGTCTGCCCGACTGAGGACGGCACTACCGCTGGGCGTTTGTTACAACGCCGAGGCGGTGATGGCGGCTATATGGTCATCGTGCAAATTGACGATCTGGAGGCTGAAAAAAATCGGCTGTCGGAGACGAGCATTCGCATCATTTGGGAAATCGACACGGACAATGCTGGCGCGCTGCATCTGCACCCTAAGGATGTGCCTGGCGCGATTGCATCTTTGGATCAGATGACGCCGCCGGAAGCCTGGCATTGGGCAGGTAGCGACTGGGATCAACATGCCGCGAAAAACGTCAAAGGCGTGTACGGGGCTGAGATACAGTCCGACGACCCAGCGGCGACTGCGGCACAATGGTCGCTGGCCTATGGTCGTCCGCTAGACCCAAATGCTGCGGTACCTACTTTACCTCTCGATAGCAGCGAGGTGCGTTTCGTATTGGCCGAAGATGGACGGGGTGTCGGTTTAAGCGCGATAGACATTGAAGTTGTCGATAAGGACGCTATTTTCTCTGCTGCCGAACGTCAAGGGTTGGTAAGAAAAGGGGATACGGTGGCCGTCTGTGGTATTGCGATGAACTTCGTAGAAAATGGGTGCATTCCATAAGCGCTCCCATTCGGATTGACAAGAACACCCGATATACTGCAAACAAAACATACAACGTAGGAGTAAAAAAACCATGAGCACTGAAACCATTAATACGGGCACAGAGTCCTTACTGGCGACCTTGGAAAACGGCGTTCTGACGCTGACATTGAACCGCCCTGAGGCGCGTAACGCCTTGTCCCCAGAGTTGCTGGAAGCTTTTGGTGCGCAGCTGGCTGCGGCGGAAGTGAATAGCGATGTACGTTGTGTTGTTGTTACTGGGGCAGGCAAAGGCTTCTGCGCTGGCGGCGATGTAAAAGCGATGGCGGCTCGAAATAAAGACGGACGTAACATCACCATCGATGAGGCAATCCATCGTCAACGCATGGATCAGCACGC
>JABMNS010000104.1 GCA_013204445.1 Sphingomonadales bacterium | reverse complement strand
TGCAGGACCTTCCAGCGTTCGCCGGTCGATTCTTCTTCGTGAAAATCAGCCATGCGGGGCCGGAGGTGAGTCTCGATATGATCGCGCACCCGGTTGCGCCAATATTCCTGCTTTTCGGTGAGATCGAAATCCATTCCCAAATCCTTTTCTTTTTAACTATGCGATTAACTTATCAGAGGCGGCGCAGCTTTGCCACAGCGAAAGCGTCTGGCCGAAGGAGTTTTTATTCTGCACCTTCATTTCACCTTCGGCATTTCTGCGGCCAGCTTCGATATGCGCTCGCCATGGTCCTGCTCGCTCAATGGAAATAGGGTGTAGGCCCATGCACCGGCGAGTCCAATCACGGTTACCATCGACACGAAAATCAGTGCAAGATTATCGACAATCACGGGATCAACGCTGCCCGGTACCGCTTGCGCGGGTAACTGGATGAAGGAAATAATCAGGCCGGACAGCAAAATGCCCATGCCGCCGACCATTTTCTGCATGAACCACATGCCGGACGAGAACAGGCCCTCGGTCCGTTTGCCGACGTCAAATGCATAAGCATCCGTAACATCTGCCATCATCGACATGGTCAGGATCATCGCCGAGATACTGGCCGCAATTCCGATGACCAGAAAGGTAAAAAGACTCGGAATGAGATAGGGGGAGCCGGGTGCGGGAAAAAGATCGATCATGCGCAGCCAATAAGGCGCAGTGCCCACTATTACGGCAAATAGCGTCAAAAAGGCGGCCCCCTTGGGCTTTCCGGTTCGCTTGGAAATCGGGGTTACCAGCAGGAATGCCAGAATGACTCCGATGAAGAGGACGGCGGAATAGAGTGTCATCTCGGCAGAACCGAATTCCCAGACATGGGTCAGGAGATATGGCGTCATCGCAAAGGTCAGTCCCTGATTGGTAAAGGCAAAAACACCGGCGAACATCAACAATAGAAATGGTGAAAACCGAAATGCAGACAGCATTTCCGAAAAACCTTCTGCGGTTTTCGGCTGACTGCTCTCCGCCTTATATCGTCCGACGATCCGTTTGTGCGTGCTGAGGGCCGACACCAGAACGGCTACCGCCATAATGCAGGCACCAATGATTGCGTATGACGCATAGCCATCCACGTTCAGCAGTCCGACGGGATATTCTTCGCTGGGTACAAGCAGAACACCATAAGCAAGAACCATGATACCGAGACCACTCGCCCAGCCGAACAAGGTACGATAACGCAAAGTGCTGGTTCGGTCATGATAGTCCCGGCTGAGTTCCGGCAGCAGCGCGAGTGAGGGAACCTCATATGCAGACAATGTGATCCGGACCAGCATCGCCATCGTCAGAAGATAGAAAAATTGCAGCGTAGCGCTTGTCTCGGGTGGATGCCACAACAGCAGCCATGCGATCGCGATCGGAAGGGCTGCGCCATAGAGCCAGGGGTGGCGACGCCCGATCGGGGTTCTGGTCCGATCCGTCATCTGGCCGATCAGCGGATCGATGAAAGCATCGACGAACAGGGCAATTGCAATCGCCAGGCTGACGACATCGGCGCGCATGCCGACAACCTGATTGTAATAATAGAGCAGAAATATAGCGAAGCCGTTATCCTTGACCCCATAAGCGGCGGCGCCAAAGCCGTATAATATCGTGGTTTTTAGCGGCAGCTTGTCCGAAGTCACCGTCAACGCAGATGCTCCGGCAAGATCGCATCGAGCATGCCGGGTATTTCGGGATTCCAGCTGCCTTCGGTGCCGACGAGCATGCCGCCATCCACCAGCAAATGCGTGCCGGTGACAAAGCCTGCTGCATCCGACGCCAGATAGGCGGCCGCTTCGGCAATATCATTGGGCACGCCGGGACGGCCAATGGGCTGCGCGCTGGCAGCGGCCTGGCCGAGAACCGCATTTATCTCGCGGGCCTCTTCCTTGTTAGCACCGACCGTTGCCGCGAAAATATTGGTCTGGATGAATCCGGGGCAGATCGCATTCACGCGGATCTTATAGCGGGCGAGCTCGGCCGCAGCGACCTTGGTCAGATGCAATACGCCGGCCTTGGCTGTGGAATAGGCAATCGGGCCATAGCCGGCCTGAAAAGAACAGATGGACGCAGTATTGACGATCGCTCCGCCGCCGCGTTTTTTCAGATGCGGCGCGGCGTGGCGGATACCCATGGCCACGGATTTGAGCAGCAGCGCCATGGCAAAGTCCCAGTCATCGCCGCTGATCTCGTCGATCGGGGCCCGCGGGCCACCCGCACCCGCATTGTTGAACACGATATCGATGCCGCCGGTCTGCTCTGCCGCATAGTCCATCAGTGCCTTGACCTCGGCTTCCTGGGTGACATCACATTTTTTGAACAGAAAGCCATCACCCATGGCCGACATCATCGCGGTGCCTTCCGCTTCATCGATATCGCCCATGACAACGGTGGCGCCTTCGCGCAGGAAAAGCTCAACGCTAGCGCGTCCAATGCCCGATGATCCACCGGTTATCACGGCGGTTTTGTCTTTAAATCGCATCCTGTTGCGCTCCCATTTTTTTGTCATTAAAGCGGTGATGCTTTTCAGCGTCAATCACTTGTGCTGGCCAGTCTCGTTTCCGTTACGGAATGCAAAAGACTTGCCGGTCGTTGTAAAATTCAGCGTCCAATTCTCCGATTATTTTTGACTTCTGGCCAAGGGAATCGTTGAATCAATCCACGCAAATATGATAGTCCAACTTTAATTGATCAATTAAAAGGAAATTCGTGATGTCCGATCTTGAAGCCTTCCGCGCGGAAACGGCTGCCTGGCTCGAAGCCAATTGCCCACCAGAGATGCGCGAACCGATGGTTGACGAAAGCGATGCCGTTTGGGGCGGTCGCAATCCGACATATAAGCCCGGACAAAAAGAGTGGCTGGACATCATGGCGGCGAAAGGCTGGACGGTTCCTGATTGGCCGAAAGAATATGGCGGTGGCGGATTGTCCCGGGCCGAAGCAAAAATTCTCGGCCAGGAAATGGCGCGGCTCAAATGCCGGTCGCCCCTGTCGAGCTTTGGCATCTGGATGCTTGGCCCCGCGCTGCTGCATTTCGGCACCGAAGCGCAGAAGACGCATTTCCTGCCGCCGATCGCACGCGGTGAAATTCGCTGGTGTCAGGGCTATTCCGAGCCCGGTTCGGGATCCGATCTGGCCTCGCTGCAAACCAGTGCCGTCGATCAAGGCGATCATTTTCTGGTCAACGGCCAGAAAATCTGGACCAGCTACGCCGACAAGGCCGACTGGATTTTCTGCCTGACGCGGACCGACAAGAATGAAAAGCACAAGGGCATTTCTTTCATGCTGTTCGACATGGCCAGCGAAGGCGTGACGACCAAGCCGATCGTTCTGATTTCCGGCCAGTCGGCATTTTGCGAGACATTTTTCGATGATGTCAAAGTGCCCAAGGAATATGGCGAGGGCGTTTCCTCGGTCATCTATGAAGTGAACAAGGGCTGGAATGTTGCCAAATATCTGCTGGGCCACGAACGCAGCATGATTTCCGGCGGTGGTTCGGAAGGTGCGACGTCGCTTGGGGCCAAATTTGCCGATCAATATGGCCGCGATGCAATGGGCCGTCTCGACGATCCGATGCTGCGCGCGCAAATGGCCGAAATGGACATTGATGTGCTGGCATTCCGCGCCATGGCCGAGCGTTTCGGCGACACGTTCAAGGCTGGTCTTTGCCATCCGGCCCAGCCCAATATGATGAAATATGCCGGC
>JABMNS010000103.1 GCA_013204445.1 Sphingomonadales bacterium | reverse complement strand
TCTCAACATGGGAGATTTTGTCGCCGTGGTTGCCGATGGTTATTGGCAGGCCCAGCAGGCGCTGAACACCATTACCGCCCAATATAGCAAAACCGAAGGCGACGACCTTGATCTGGACGCGATCTTCGCCCGCTACGCCACATCTCTCGACGAAGCCGGCGAAGACGGCGGCGACATGGAAACCGAAGCAGGCGATGTCGCCAAGAGCTTTGCCGGTGCGGCGACCAAAGTCGAAGCCGAATATAAGGTGCCGTTCCTCGCCCATGCGACAATGGAACCAATGAACTGCACCGCCTGGGTCCGCGATGGTAAATGCGACGTGTGGTCGGGCCATCAGGCCCCCGTCAATGCACGTCAGGCGGCTGCCGATGCCGCCGGTCTCGATTTTGAGGATGTAACCTATCACAACGCCTATCTCGGCGGTGGTTTTGGACGTCGGTCGGAAAGCGACAATATCATCATGGCGACGCGGATCGCCAAGGCTACCGGCTATCCGGTCAAGATGATCTGGTCGCGGGAAGAGGACACGGCGCAGGATTTTTACCGCCCGTCGGCAACCAGTCGCTTCCGCGGCGGGCTCGACAAGGATGGCAAGGCAGTCAGCTGGGACAATATCCATACCCACCTGTTCGATCCCGCAGACTCGCCAACCATACCCTATTACAACGTCGCCAGTCACAAGATTCGCAAGGTCGATGTGCCGATGCATCTTCGCTTTGGCCCCTGGCGATCGGTCGATCACAGCCAGCAAGGCTTCTTCATCGAATCCTTTGTCGATGAAATGGCCCATGCCGCCGGCAAGGATGGCTATGCTTTCCGCCGCGAACTGCTGGCGGGATCACCGCGTCATTTGAAGGTGCTCGACACCGCCGCGAAAATGTCCGGCTGGGGCAGCGCGCTGCCTGAAAAACATGGCCGGGGCATCGCCTTTGTGCCGTCCTTCGGGTCGATCGTCGCACAGGTTGCCGAAGTCGACATGAGCGGCCCCAAGCCGAAGGTTACCAAAGTCTATGTTGCCGCGGATCCCGGTTTTGTCATCAATCCCGACGGCTTTACCGCACAGATGGAAAGCGCAATTGTCTATGGCCTGACCGCAGCGCTCTATGGCGAGATCACGCTCAAAAATGGCGCGGTTCAGCAGAGCAATTTCCACGACTATCTCATGCTGCGGATCGACGAAATGCCCGCAGTCGAAGTGGCGCTGATCAATGGCGATCACAAGCATCTCGGTGGTGGTGGTGAACCCGGCCTGCCGCCGATTGCTCCTGCCGTCACCAACGCGATTTTTGCCGCCACCGGTACGCGCATTCGCGAACTGCCCATATCCAAGCATGATTTTGCCTGACCGGAGACCTGAAATGCTGAAATTGATACGTGTGATCACCCTGTCTCCGCTGCTCGTGCTCGCCGCATGCGGCGCCGATCCGGCACCGGGACCGACCGAACAAATCATCGTCCGCGAGCCCGGCGCAGCACCGGTGGAAACCGCTGCTGCTGTTGTGGCTAGCGATCCGGCCAGCGCGCTGATCACGGCAGGGAAAGCGGCTTTCGCCAATTGCTCTGCTTGCCATGCAGTCGAGCAGAGCGCGCCCAAGGGGGCCGGTCCCAATCTGGCCGGGATCGTCGGCAAGGCGGCCGGAGCGGTCGCCGGCTTTGCCTATTCGGATGCCCTGAAATCATCGGGCATTACCTGGACCGCAGCGGAACTGGATAGCTATATTGCCAATCCAGCCGCGAAAATTCCGGGTACGACGATGGTCGCCGGTGCCATTACGGATCCGGCAAAAAGACAGGCGGTCATCGCCTATCTCGAAAGCACTGCCGCCAATTGAGCGCCAATTGAACAAGGACTCCGGCATCATGCTGGCGCTGCTGGCTGCCGGACAATCCCGCAGATTTGGCGATTCCGACAAGCTGAACGCATTGCTGGGTGACAAGATGCTCGGCCTGCACGCAGCCGAAACCGGCGCGGGCATGTCCTTCTCGCACAAGCTGGTGATCGCTTCGCCGCATGGCTCTGCCGAGCAATGGAGCAATCTGGGGTACCGGGTGATCGCCAATCAAGACGCCGCGCTGGGCCAGGCAACTTCTGTCCGGCTCGCCGCTACTCACGCCATCGACGCCGGCGCCAGTGCGCTGTGCATCCTGCTGGCCGACATGCCTTTTGTGACGTGCGACCATCTCGGCAGGTTGATCGCTGCGTTCGAACAATCGGGTGGCACCGTCGCTTCCGCCCGCGACGGGCAAGCCATGCCGCCGGCCATTTTTTCTATCGATGCGCTGGAAAGCCTGTTGGCGTTGGAAGGCGATTCCGGTGCTAGATCATTGCTGGCAGACGCCCGGCTGGTAGTGGGCGACGATCCTGTTCTGATCGATATTGATACTGCGGAAAATCTGGCTCAGGCCAATATTCTATATAATCAATTCAAATAGTCATTGGTCGAACAGCGGGGTCGCCTCGGCCAGGAAAACATCCTTTCGCCCCTCCAATGCTTCCACTATCTTATACTTGTGCCACGCACCAAACAGGATCAGGACGCATTTTTCCTTACCCGTCACCTCATCGAGCGCAGCGTTGATATTGGCCAGATGCGCAGCATTGATCGCGCGCCAGCCGCCGGCACCAAGATCATCCCCGAACAGCCGCTCGTAGCTTTCCTGACGGGCTTTGACCACTTCATCATAAGCGCTGGAATGGATGAAAGCGGGATCATCCGATCGTCCCGAAACCGCCTTGCCATAAAGCTGGATAACCGCCTGATATTCCGACCAGTCTTTCGCGCGGGCCGGATTTTTTTCGAGCTGCTTTTCTTTCGTCCGCCGGTCGGCCGCAATGTCGGGTGTCCAAGCGGCCACCGGGATCATCGTGAAACCCGATTTTTCGCGCAGCGGAAACACAACATCGGTCAATTCCAGAAAATCATCGGCGCGGCTTTCCCGCACTTCGCCAAATTTTTCAAAATTCGCCGAGGCGATGGCAAAGCGGTCTGACGGCAGTTCCACCAGAACAACATCCGGATCAAATTTGACAATCGCATCGCGCAGCACATTCAGCGAATAACGCTCGCTGCTGCGATGCTGGCCATGAATGGCGCCGATCACCGTAACTATATTCGCGCCCTCAGGAGGAGAATCGGTCGATGTCGGCGCGCATCCCGTCAGGCCAAGCAAAAATGCGACCAGACAGGCGGCAAAAGCCTTCATTCACGGTCCAGTCTGCGGCCCAGTTTGACGAAAAACAGGATCAGGAACGGCACCAGCAGAAAGGACAGGACGACCTTGGCCGAGCCCTGGCCGAGCAACAATTGCCCGATCGGGCGCTCGCCGTAAAAGGCGATGGTGATGAAAATCAGCGTATCGACAATTTGCGACAGGGCGCTGGCAATGGCAGCACGCAGCGCCAGCATCACGCCCTTCATATTGGCCAGGCGGGAAAAGATATAGACATTGAGAAACTGCGACACGCCATAAGCGATGATCCCGGCGAACATCAGCCGTGCGCCCTGGGATAATATGATCGGAAAAGCTTCTTTCGCCGGTTCATACATGCCCGGATCGGTAGGCAAGGCCAACACGATCTGGATCAGGATAATCGCGGTGATCAGCGGAATGAAGCCGAAGCGGACCAGCCGGTTGGCCACATCCCGGCCATGCAGCTCGGCGACCGAACTGGACAGGACCACCAGCAGCAGGAAGGGGAAAATCCCCGATTCCACGGCCAACGGCCCGATCGCCACCTGCTTTGCGCCCAATATGCCGGCGATGCAGGTCATCCCGCCATAGAGGACCGCGAACACAAACAGGGATCGCGGGATGAGATTGGTTTTTGATGTTTCCGTCATCGCGATTGCCTAGCGCGGTCGGCGGCGAAAAAAAAGAAATAGTAACATTCGACATTTTTTCTATAGGGAAAAGAATATCGAAAGCATCAGATCGCGGCCCCTTGTGTCGCGCGATCGGGGGACAATTTGCAAAGACTGGCAGTATATTGTGGCGCCAATGCCGGGCAAGACCCGGCTTATGCCGAAGCGACGATATTGCTCGGCAAGGCCATGGCGGGGCGCCATATCGATCTGGTCTATGGCGGCGGTCGGCTCGGCCTGATGGGGATTATCGCCGACACGGTGCTCGCCGAAGGCGGCCGGGTCCACGGCGTTATTCCGGAGATGCTGAAAGATCTGGAAGTCGCCCATCAGGGTGTCACAGAGCTGCACATCGTCCAGAATATGCACGAGCGCAAAGCCAAGATGACCGACCTGACCGATGCTTTTGTGGCTTTGCCGGGCGGCATCGGCACGATGGACGAATTGTTCGAAGCGTGGAGCTGGAACGCGCTGGGCTATCACAACAAGCCGTTCGCGATATTGAATATTGGCGGTTTCTGGGATTCGCTGATCGTTTTTCTCGACAATATGTCGGAACAGGGTTTCGTGTCCTCCGAGCGGCGCAAACAACTCATCATATCCGACAATATCTCCGACTGTCTCGACCGCCTCGCCGCCGCCTGCAACACTGAAACAGGCAGTTTTACCTGGTGAGCCAGATCCGACCTAAAATTTTGAATGGATAGAGTCCGATGATACCGATCCTGACAAGCATCGCCGGCATGGCATTGATCCTGCTGATTGCCCTTGGCCTGTCGACCGGACGGCGCAATATCCGGTTCCGCGTGGTCGGAGCCGCCTTCGCTCTGCAGGCCGGGATTGCCGTCATCGTGCTTTATGTTCCGGCCGGGAAACGGATCATTGAAGCAATGGCGTTCGGCGTATCCAATCTGCTCGGCTATGCATCGGCAGGCACCAATTTTATTTTCGGGCCGCTTGCCGATCCGTCAATTGGCGGCAATAGTTTCGCTATTGCCGCGCTGCCGGTGATCATCTTTTTCTCGGCGTTGATCTCGATCCTCTATTATCTCGGCATCATGCAGTTCATCATCAAATGGGTCGGCGGCGGCATCCAGAAGGTCACCGGCATTTCCAAAGTCGAATCGCTTTGCGCCGCCGCCAATATTTTCGTCGGCCAGTCGGAATCGCCACTGGTCATCCGCCCCTATCTCGCCAGCCTCACCCAGTCGCAGCTGTTCACGGTGATGAGCGTCGGCATGGCCGGCGTGGCGGGCACGATCCTCGCCGCCTATGCCGCGATGGGCATCCGTATCGACTATCTGCTCGCTGCCGCCTTCATGTCGGCGCCCGGCGGCATATTGATGGCCAAGATCATCATGCCGGACAATCCGGATGATCCGGCTCCCGAAGAACTGGCGATCGCGGTCGAATATGAAGACGAAAAACCGGCCAATATCATCATGGCCGCAGCGATGGGCGCGCAGACCGGGGTCAAACTGGCGGTCGCGGTTGGCGCGATGGTGCTGGCCTTTGTCGCTCTGGTCGCGCTGGCCAATGGTCTGCTCGGCGGCATTGGTGGCTGGTTCGGCATGCCGGATCTCAGCTTTCAGCAGATCATCGGCTATATTTTCGCGCCAATTATGTTCCTGCTCGGCGTGCCCTGGAACGAAGCGCTCGGTGCAGGCGGCCTGTTCGGCACCAAGGTGGTGCTCAACGAATTTGTCGCGTTCATCGAACTGGGCAAGATGCAGGACGGCATTTCGCCGCTGACCAACGCCATTGTCATTTTCGCGCTATGCGGCTTTGCCAATTTCAGCAGCATCGCCATCCAGCTCGCGGTCACCGGTGGTCTTGCGCCCAATCAGCGTCCGGTAATTGCCCGGCTCGGCCTCCGCGCCCTGGCCGCAGGATCGCTCGCCAATCTGATGAGCGCGGCGCTCGCCGGCATATTGCTGTCGCTCGGCTGATTGATCCCGATTGACAAAGCAACACGAGAGCGCATTTTAAGACCATGACCCAAGACACATTATCCGCCGTTTCGCTGGCCATGGCCGAAGATGCCCCCGACGCCTTTGCCGAGCGGATCGGCCGCAGCTTTGCCGACTGGGGCTTTGCCATAGTCGCCGACCATGGCATCCCGGCCGAACTGATCGAACGCGCAGAAGCGATGTCGCGTGCCTTTTTTGCCCTGCCGGAAGCAGTAAAGCGGTCCTATCATATCGCCGGCGGCGGCGGCGCCCGCGGCTACACGCCATTCGGCACCGAAAGCGCCAAAGATTCCGATATCAGCGATCTCAAGGAATTCTGGCATATCGGCCGCGAACTGCCATCCGGCCACAAGTTCGAACCCTATATGCCGCCCAATATCTGGCCAAAGGAACTGGATGGCTTTCGCGAAACCTACCTTGAGATGTTCGCCGCCTTCGACAAGGCCGGCGCGCGGATTCTCGAGGCAATCGCTCGATTTCTGGGCCTGTCCCCTGATTTCTTCGTCGACACGGTGCGCGACGGCAATTCGGTAATGCGGCTGATCCATTATCCGCCGGTGCCGGAGGATTCGCCAGCGGTCCGCGCCGGAGCGCATGAGGATATCAACACCATCACCCTGCTGATCGGCGCCGAGGAAGCCGGTCTGGAACTGCTCGACCGCCAGGGCAACTGGCGCGCCGTCACCCCGAAAGCGGGCGAGCTGGCGGTGAATATCGGCGACATGCTGCAGCGGCTGACCAATGATCACCTGCCGTCCACCACCCACCGCGTGGTCAACCCGGCACCGGAGCGCCGCGGCATCTCGCGCTATTCGATGCCCTTCTTCCTCCACTTCCGGCCGGACTATCTGATCGAGACGCTGCCCGGCTGCATCGATGACGCCCACCCGGACCTTTATCCGGAGCCGATTACCGCGCATGATTATCTGCTGCAGCGCCTGCGCGAGATCGGCCTCATATGAAGCCAAAAACAGTCGGCATCAGCGGCGGCAGCTGTTCCGGCAAATCGACGCTG
>JABMNS010000102.1 GCA_013204445.1 Sphingomonadales bacterium | reverse complement strand
CGATCAATTTGCTGGTCAGGATCGCGGTACCGAGCGTGAAGCGAATCTTGCTGGCGGACAGATCAATCTGCACCGACGATTCGCTATTCTCATCGAGCAATTTGCGCAGCTCATTGACGCATTTGCGCGGAACGATCACGTCGGGCATGCCTTCGGCGCCGTCAGGGCGAGGCAAAGTCACTCGGGCAAGACGGTGGCCGTCGGTGGCAGCGGCTTTGAGTACCGGCGTTTCCTCATCCTGTACGTGCAGGAAAATGCCGTTGAGATAATAGCGGGTTTCTTCGGTCGAGATAGCAAAGCGGGTCTTGTCGATGATCTGGATCAACGATGTAGCGGGCAATTCAAATCTGGTCGGCAATTCGCCTTCGGCAATGACCGGGAAATCGTCGCGGGGCAGCGTCTGCAGATTGAAGCGGGCGCGACCGGCGTTGACCTTCATCTTACCATCAGCGGCGTCTAGCTGCACTTGCGATCCGTCCGGCAATTTGCGGGCGATGTCGAACAATGTGTGTGCCGAAACAGTGGTTGACCCGGCGGTCTCGACCTGAGCTTCGACGGTTTCGACAACCTGCAGATCAAGATCGGTCGCTATCAGCTTGATGCTGCCGTCGGCGCTGGCTTCGATCAGCACGTTGGAGAGGATGGGGATGGTGTTGCGCCGCTCAACCACGGACTGGACATGGCCCAGGCTCTTTAGCAATGCCGCGCGTTCAATGGTCGCTTTCATAAACCGTCCTTCTTGTTCCCAATCCACCGTGAAAACAGATGTGCGGAAGCACTTCGCACGGGTTCACGGATAGTTCATGGCTTCATTAACAATAAAGCGCCGCAGGGCAAGCCTGATCGCGGCCTAGTGTCCGATAATGCCGTGAAAAACTGTGGAAAAAAGCAACAAGGCGGCTAAAGCCGCAGTTGCAGGAGTTGGATTTAGCCATTTCGAGACAGGGCAGGGTTAATATGAGCGGTATCGATACAAAGGGAAAACGCCTGTACATTGCGCGGCATGGCGAGACGATCTTCAATCTGGCTGGCCGGATTCAGGGTGATCATGTCCATACGCCGCTAACCCGAACCGGATTTGCCCAGGCCGATGAAATGGGCCGGGCGCTGGCGCGTCATCTGGCAACAGAGAAGCCGGAGCTGGAGCTGATCGCTTCCGACACCGACAGGGCGCTGCAAACCCTTTCGGTGATCGCCGAACATGTCGGCGCGGACTGGCATCAGGCGCGCAGCGATGCGCGGCTGCGCGAAATCGACATGGGGGAATGGGGCGGTGCCTGGTATCGCGATCTGACCGGCAAGCTGGAAATCGACGATGCGGAACGGCTGTTTGTAACCGCGGCGCCTGGCGGCGAAGATTATCGCGCCATCGCCAAACGGCTCGAACATTGGCTCGGGGAGCAGCTATTCTCCCGCGATGCGGTGTTGATCAGCCACGGCATGACAAGCCGGGTGTTGCGCGGCCTGCTTACCGGTCTCGACCCGCATCCGCGCTTTGATGCGCCGATCGCAGAGGGCTTGCCACAGGGTTCGATCGTCCAGATTTGTGACGGCGTCGAGGACGTCATTCACATCGGCGGAGGGGAAGGGGAGAAGGCTTGAAAAAGCACTATATCCTCCTAGGACTCGCAATGTCCGTGATTTCGGTCCCGGTGATCGCCAAGGATTCGCTTGGCATATTCAATAGCTGGGGGGCGTTCCGCGATTCTGAAATACCGCGCTGCTATGCAATTGCGGAGTCGGAAGAAATTACCGGCAAGGCGCAGCGCAAATCCTTTGCCACCATCGGTTTCTGGCCCCGGCGCAAAATCAGGCGGCAATTTCATGTCCGCCTGAGCCGCGACCGGTCCACCAATAGCCGGCTGATCGTCAGTATCGCTGGTCGTCGGTTCCAGCTGACCGCGAGCCGCTTTGATGGCTGGTCGCAGGACAAGCGCATGGATGCCTCCATCATTTCAGCAATCCGTTCGGCAACCAGCATGACCGTGGAAAGTGTCGGACGGAACGGCAAGCCGATCGTTGACGCCTATCGGTTGCGCGGCGCGGCGACAGCGATTGATGCGGCATCTTTGGGATGTTCGCGGTTGCGGTAGATTTTCCTGGGGACAGACCCTATATGCCAAGTCATGCAGATTCCCGGCCATATCGATCCCGTCCCCTTGCCCGCCAAGGTCACTCCGCGTGCCGATGGTCGCGTTGATGTCATTGGCCTAAGCCCGGTGCAGATCCGCGGCCTGATGAATGACGCGGGGCTCGACGAAAAACAGGCTAAGTTGCGATCCAAGCAGCTGTTCCACTGGATATATCACCGCGGTGTCACCGATTTTGACCAGATGACTGATCTCGGCAAGACGCTGCGCCCCTGGCTGGCTGAGCGCTTTGTCGTCGGACGGCCCGAAATTGTCGAAGCGCATCTGTCAGAGGACGGCACCCGCAAATGGTTGCTGCGCTCGGCGGATAGCCAAGATTATGAAATGGTTTTCATCCCCGATGAGGGGCGCGGAACATTATGTATCTCCAGCCAGGTTGGTTGCACGCTCAATTGTCGTTTCTGCCATACCGGTACGATGCGCCTGGTGCGCAATCTGACACCCGGCGAGATTGTCGGTCAGGTAATGCTGGCGCGCGATGCGCTCGGCGAATGGCCGAAAGGCGTGATGGACTTTGTCGATGACGAAGAGGCAGAGAATACCAAGGAATATAATCAGGCCTATAAGTCGGATGGTCGGCTGCTGACCAACATCGTGCTGATGGGCATGGGTGAGCCGCTATATAATTTCGAGAATGTCCGCGATGCGATGAAGATCGT
>JABMNS010000101.1 GCA_013204445.1 Sphingomonadales bacterium | reverse complement strand
GCCGCCGCTTTCGCTGCCGCTACGGCTTCGTCTGCCTGTGCGACCGATGCCCTGGCGACCGTGGTGAAGGCTTCGCCGGTCGCGGGATTGATGATGTCGAGACTCGCGTCGCCCTCGACCGATTCGCCGTTGATCAGCAATTTATACTCAGACATGATTCTCTCTCCTCGCACTTTTTTGAACCAGATGGACGACCCGTCGCCGACGGGTCGTCCACCGGATGTCTTCTGATCTTGTCGTCAGAATTTTGCGCCAGCGGTTATCCCGTAGGTCCGCGGAGTCGACCGGTGGTTATAATCAAACCCGAACCCGGCAAGCAAATCAACGCGCGATGTGAAGTAGAATTTGTTGGTCAAATTCTTGCCCCAGATTGTCAGGCTATACTGCCCGCTTGCCGATGTCCAATCCACGTGGCCGGACAATAGCGCATAGCCACTTTGTTCAAGCCTCGGCGTGTTGACGACGTCAAAAAACTGGCTGGATGTATAGGCCAGATCGCCGCTGGCGGTGAATTTGCCGATATTGCCATCATATAACGTGGCGTCGATGCCGGCGTTGGCAGTCAGCGACGGCGCATTTGTCAATTTATTGCCGGCGACATTGACACCGCTAACCGTGCCTTGCTGAATTTTCGCATTCAGAAATCCGAGGCTGCCGCGAAGGGTGATTGCGTCCGAAGGCCGTGCCGTCAATTCTGCCTCGCCACCCCAAATGCGGGACTTGGGAATATTGAGCAAGGTCTGCGCTGCAGTCGCCGGATCGATGTTGATAAATTGCTGGTTGCGATATTTATAATAAAATGCCGCCATGTTTAGCGTAATCATGCGATCGGCGAATTTGTTCTTCGAACCAACTTCGAAAGAATCGACTTTCTCCGCAGCCGCTACATTCAGCTCGGAAGGATCAAAAAACGCCTGGGCGTTGAAGCTCGGTGCGCGAAAGCCACGGCTATAGGTCACGTAGAGAAGATTGTCGGGCGTGGCCTGAAAGTCGAGTCCGATCTTGCCGGACAAATTGCTGATCTTGTAACTGAGCGGCGTTGCCGGTGTCGGGATGGTAATCCCCAAAACTGTACCCGACGGACCAATCTGTTCCGCAATAAAATTGGGTTGAGATCCGGTGTCGCGAGTGAATCGAAGCCCGCCCTTCAATTTGATCGTATCGGTCAGTTCAAAGCTCGCATCGGTATAGATCGCGAAGCTTTTCTTGATCTGGTCGAAACGGTTGCCGAACTGGCAAGCCTCACCGGCCGTGGTCGCGGCACAGTCGGCATCGGTAACGAACCCGTCACCGTCGACATCGCCGCCACTGGCGACATCCTGGGCAATTTTGAAGGTGGATGCGTTGAAAACCTTTTCGCGGTTGAAGTAACCGCCGAGGATGAAGTTGAACGGTCCGGCAAAGTCACTGGTAATCCGCAGATCCTGTGCAACCTGCGATGCGCGGTCGACATAAGGGATTTCCAGCAGCGCGATGGCCTGGCCATCAGTGTCCTCGATGAAATTCAGATTGCCCTTATCCCAGGATGAGACACTGGTCAGCGACAGGGAATCCGACAAATCGAAATTGCCGGTCAAGGCAATCGAATAGGTCCGGGCGTGACGTCTGGAGGTTTCATTCGCTGCAATCTGACGATCGGACAGCCCGGGCCGGTTCACCGCAGCCGGCTCGGCAAAGATGCCGTAATTGCGCGGGTTCTGGTAACTTGTGGAAGCACGCAGGGTGAAGTCTACGCCATCGGCTGGCTCGACATATAGTGACGCCCGAACCCCATATTCGCTCACCCCACCCAGATCGGGTTTCCCCGGCAAGACATTCTTGAACCAGCCGTCTGCCTTTGAATATGTGCCGGCAACGCGAAGCGCGGCATTTTGCCCCACCGGAACGTTGAGAGCTCCATTCACGTCGAAGCGGTTGTAATTGCCATAGCCGGCATTCACGTAGCCCGAGGTCTCGCCCAGTTTCGGGGCACGGCTGATCAGATTGACCGCGCCGCCCGTAGTGTTCTTGCCGTAAAGCGTACCTTGCGGCCCGCGCAAGACTTCGACCCGGTCCAGATCGTACAGTGCAACGCCATAAAATGCGAAATTGCCCTTGTAGACTTCGTCATAATAGGTCGCGACGGGACCGGACTGGTTGAGGCTGTAATCATTAAGCGACACACCGCGCAAGGCAAAGATCGGCGTGTTGTCGCCGACCGTGGAAGTCAGCTGAAGGTTGGGCATCTTGGATACCAATTCGTCAACCTGCGTGGTGCGCCCTTTTTCCAATGAATCTCCGGTAACCGCAGAAACCGAGATCGAGACGTTTTGCAGGTTTTCGGAACGCTTGTTGGCGGTCACAATGATCTCGTTCGGATCCCGCGCTTCCGGCTCGCCACCTTGTTCCTGGGCATTTGCCTGGCCGCTTAATCCTACTGCCAATAAAGCAGTCGTACTCACTAACAGTTTTTTCGCACTAACAAGTCTTTTCATTATTTGACCCTCCAAGGTTTTGTTCTTTATTCCTGCATTTGATCCACTATTGACTGCCGCAGGGCCGCTCTCTCCGTCCGCAGCGGGACTTGCCTCAAATGGCCTATTTCCGACGGGGAATAGGGTTTGAAATCAGCTGGCAAATTGGCCTCATCGAATTTGTATAAAGTCCAATTCAGAACGTCAGCCAGCCGCTCGTCGCTCAAATTGACTGATGCCACTCCGGGCACTCGCCCGAGAAATTCTCGTCCCCCCGGGACGCTGAGAAATTTCGCGACCATTCCGTTCAGTGGCGGATTGGAGACCGTATCACCGCTGCCGTCAGGGCGATGACAGCCCTGGCATTTCAATATGTAATCAGAGTGGGCCCGTTCTGGCTTTGCAACACCTGGTATATGGCTGTCTGCCTTTCCCGCCGCTGCGGCGCTCACCGCAAGTAGGCCTGCGGCACAGACGATCAGGGTTTCTGCCAGTTTCATGAGTTCAACTGGGTTCCACAGCAACGCCGATGAGCACAGCGGTCGAGCAATTATAGACGCTGCTTTCTGTACCCAGGCACCAATTGTAATCATTGTTGGATTGCGGCCTCAATGGCGGACGATCGCCTTCGTTGCGGTTGCACAGGCAGTGACCGCAGGATGACGTGCCGCAACAATCATTATAGCTGATGATATAGGCCCTGCCGTCTGCAGGGTTCGTGCAGGTTCCAATCCATGTGATTGGCGACATTTCCGTACCCGGTGGGCAGCTGCTTACCGTTCCGCCGCAACAGGTACATAGAAAGCCGTCAATCGCACAATAGCGCCAATAATCGCATTGCGTCCTGTCGCCCGGATCCTGGAGATTGCCCGAGGTCACCGGGCCCCTGCCCGGAGATCCGGCATGGGGATCGCCGGACGATGCATAGGCACGCGAAACCGGCAGCACCGGAATGAGGGCTGCGCCCGTGACTGCACCGCCGAGCCACGCCAGCATGCTGCGGCGCGAGGAGGTGCGGGCAACGCCGCGTGTCAGTTTTTCAGTCAGCTTGTCCCAATCGGCCATCTCAAGATTCTCCTTCACGGCGTTTTAGGAATTCCTGCAATGAAGCGACGCCGTGCTCCTTTGCTTCGAACAGGCTCTCCAGATGTTCGCGGGTATTCACGAGACCGAGCGACGCGACCTTGCCTTCACCATCGATCAACACCGCATAAGGGAGCTTGGCGACGCCGAAAGCGCGGCCCAGGGCCTCGGAGAGGACGAAGGGCTGGCCAGCCAGACCATGCTCCATGATCATCCGGCGTTGCGCCGGCTCGTCGCCATCGCTCACCAGTACCGCATCAAGCCAGGATCGCTCCGCATGCACCGATGACTTGAAAACCGGCAACAGCGACTTGCAAACGGGACAGTCAGGGGATGTGAAGAACAATAACTGGCTGCGGCCATTTCGCTTGCCGCCGACGGTCAACTGCTGGCCATCAACCGAGGTGACGGCCATTTCGGTCGGGATGTCACCAACATTGACTTGCTGATGCAGCGTCAGCGCTCCAGCGGGGGCGATCCGTTCGTGCAATATGCCGACCTGACGCGCCAGGGCAGCAACCAGTACGGCCAAGACCACGACGGCAATCCACAGGAGTATCTGAGAGGTAATGATCATGAAACGCGCCTTTCTTGCGGCTTGGGAATGGCCGCCAGTTCGCCCATCGCCAGATAAAGGGCGAGAAAACCGAATATAGTGAACGGGGTGATGATGGTGGCTGTGGTCGCAGGCACCAGGGTGACCAGAACCGCGAGGAACGACAGGCCGAATGCCCGCAAGATGTCGAATGCGCCAATGGGCTTTTCTCTGGTGGAAAAGTCGCATCCGCAATCGAGTGATGTCCCCGATTTCCGCAGCAGCGCGATCCCATAAGCGAGCCAGATCAGAGCGGCAAAAGTCGCGCCGATCACGCGAGATTGCGCAAACAGCAAGGCAGTGGCAG
>JABMNS010000100.1 GCA_013204445.1 Sphingomonadales bacterium | reverse complement strand
CGTCTGTTTCACTTGCAAGACTGCAAAGAAAAAAGCGGCCAGATTACTCCAGCCGCTTTTAGTCAATTTTGCTTTGAGCGCCTTAGGCGTCAATTAACTTTTTCGATTTGTGGCGACGGGCAAACAGGGCCGCTGCTGCTGCCAGAAGAGGTACTTGTTGATCCACCACTACTGGTCGAGGAAATTACAACACTGCCGCCGCCATATCCGCCGCTGCCACCAATCACGACCGGGATTGAGCCGTCGCCATCGAAAGGCGGAATATAGGGAGGCAGAGGAATGGCTTGCGGTTATGGGGTCTGGGCAATTGTGACCACTGCTGGTTGGCAAGCAGTCACCGTTTTGGTCACGGTGCGCCGCGTACGTTTTATCTTGCGGGCAGGCTCACCCTTTCTGACCATACGGGCCCGAACTGGATTCTTTTTAGAGAGTTTTTTGACATAAGGGGCTGTTGGCGCCTCTTAAACATGGACCGCGCCGCCGCCAATCAAGGCCCCGCCGCAAGTGCAGGCGCACAAGTTTACCAAAGCCATCCGTACCGACATAATATCATCTCTCTTCCGCTGCAGAAGCGATCAGAAAGTCAGCTTTTCTATACCAACTGCTCTTTCCGCTGTCCCAACATGGATTAGAAGGACAGAAGAAATGGAAATAACAATTGCATTAACCCTGTTTCCCGATGCGACAGCGGGAAATGTCTGAACAGCTAGTATCCAGCGACGGTCAATGTCCCGAATTGGAACCATTAGCGATAGATTTCTTGAGGAATATCGAAAAATATGGGCTTTTTGGCTCAGTATGCGAGAGCTAAGCTCCATTCAGGTCCACAAGGATATGCAGTACACCATCTTATTTTTATCCGAAATTTTCCAATTTTTAGATTATTGGATAAACAACTATTTTCCGCCTTGTTTCCAATAAGTCCGCTGGGTATAGCCCCGCCATATCTATGTCCAGCCCTCCGGATTCGGCGAGGGCATGATGTTTGGAGAGTATGTTGGCATCCTCGGTAAAAAAAGCATCCACAAAGAATCGCGCAAATGCCACAGATCTGGCCCTCCCAGACGGCTATGAACCGAGCGAAGACGAAGAGTACATGAACAAGCGCCAACTCGCTTTTTTCGGGCAAGCCCTTAAAAAATGGAAACGGGAAATCATCGACGAATCGAAGGAAACTCTCGCTCATTTGCAGGACGGCCCGATTCAGGAAGCGGACCCCAATGACCGGGCGTCGAGCGAAACTGACTGGGGCCTAGAGCTGCGAACCCGCGATCGTCAACGCAAGCTGACGTCCAAAATCGATTCGGCACTGCGACGGATTGAAGAAGGCGAATATGGCTATTGCCAAGTTACCGGTGAACCAATTTCGCTCGACCGACTAAAAGCCAGGCCGATCGCAACGATGACCGTCGAAGCGCAGGAAGCGCATGAACGGAACGAGAAAATATCCCGCGATCAATGATCTAATTTTCTGCTCCAGCGGAAAACTTAACATTATGGGCTTCTCTCCGTCTGGACACGTCAAACAACCTCTAAACCCGGCCAAATTCTCGGCGAAGAAAAGCCCCCGATATTAACCAAATTTACACCAATTTCGCCTTAATGTCTCCTTTGTTACTCACGCATTTACATTTAGCGACTGCGGAAAGATCATGATAGAGCCATTTGACGATAGCCTGCAAATGAACAGCCAGGCCCTTAACCTCCCGAAACGGGGACTCGATCGGGACAGTCTGCTTCTGAAAGCAGAATTACGCTTCGTAGATGGGGATGACTGCGGCGAGGTCCGGATTCGCAATCTGTCAGCTGGGGGCCTGATGGCCGAAGCAACAGCACTCACCAAGCGGGGCGACAAGGTCCAATTGGAACTGCGCAATATTGGTCTCGTGACCGGACATGTCGCCTGGGTTGCTCAGGGCAGATTCGGTGTCGCTTTTGATCATCCGATTGATCCAAAGCTCGTGAGGCAGCCATTCGGGCGGAATAAATCGGAATTGAATTCTTTTGCTCACCTATACAAAAATCCCCTTTGCGCAACGGATCCGGTCCCCGCTAGACTGCGGATCAAACTTCAACATTAAGCTTGATTAGATTTCCGTCCCTGCATAGGACCAATTAATCAGTCGATTAAACGGGAGTAAGGCATGGCAGGACCACTAACCGGTATCAATATCATCGAGTTTGCCGGACTCGGCCCTGGTCCCTTTTGCGGCATGATGCTGGCTGATCAGGGTGCCACAGTAACCGTTCTTCATCGCCCGGGCAGACCCCCTGATCCACGACTCGCACTTTCCCGCTCGCGCAATTTGGTCGAGATCGACCTCAAGTCGGCCGAGGGCATTGAAACCGCCCGCAAACTGGCGAAAAAGGCTGACGGATTGATCGAAGGGTTCCGTCCCGGGGTAATGGAGCGGCTGGGCTTGGGTCCGGATGCGTTGCTCTCTGACAACCCTAAACTGGTCTATGGTCGGATGACCGGATGGGGACAATATGGATCGCTTGCTGCGGCAGCAGGACATGATATCAACTATATTTCGTTATCCGGCGCCCTACATGCTTTTGGGCGGGCCGGCGAAAAACCGACCCCCCCGACCAACATGGTCGGTGATTTTGGCGGCGGTGGAATGATGCTTGCATTCGGCATGGTTTCCGCCCTTCTTCATGCCAAGACCGGGGGCACGGGTCAGGTGATCGATTGTGCGATGACCGACGGTTCTGCTGCATTGATGGCGATGATTTTCGACTTTCACAATATCGGTCATTGGCGGGACGAACGGGGCGTCAATATGTTGGACACCGGGGCGCATTTTTACGACACCTATGAGACGTCCGATGACAAGTTTGTTTCTATCGGCTCAATTGAACCGCAATTTTACGCAGAACTTCGGCAGGTGGCAGGCCTAGAGGAAGATACAGATTTCGACGCACAAATGGATCAGAGACAATGGCCCGCGTTGAAGGAAAAACTGACCACTCTGTTCAAAACCAAGACCCGCTCCCAATGGTGCGACCTGATGGAAGGAACGGACATTTGCTTTGCGCCTGTCCTGTCGCTGGCAGAAGCAAAGGAACATCCGCACAATGTTGAAAGACAAACCTTTGTTGATGTAGGTGGAATGATGCAACCAGCTCCAGTGCCGCGTTATTCGGTTACGGTTTCGGATCCGCCCACGCGTCCGGTTTGAGCGGTGGCCGTGATTCTGTCCGTATAACGGGGACCGATGGGTAATTGGTTGCCGTTCTGCAATATTACAAATCGCTTGCGCCGTTTGCGGCGAACCGCCGCGATGGAGTCACGCCGGATGTTGGTCGAGCGGTGGACGCGGACAAACAGGCTGTCCGGCAATTGGCTCTCCAGAGAGAGAGCATCGATCGATGCACCAGATAGCTGCTGCCTGGCAAATATAGCCGCATATAGCCCCGCTCCGCTTCGATCCATTGGATATCCGAAACATTCAGCTGCAGTACGCCAGTGCCATCCTGCACCCAAAGACGTTGGGCGATATCTGGTTCCCGGTCGAATGGCAGAGTCGGGCTTCACGAATCCGGATTGCTGCTGATTGCACCGATCCCCCGCCGGGTACGCCAATAGGTGGCGAAACTCGCAAGCCAGTGGCTACCGGAATAATGAGGTGTGCGCACAGATTCCTCTCCTGAATTACCGTGCAGATTGGCTGATGCGAGGAGCGATGCGCGCCGCGGATCATTGGCGGGAAGTGCGGAAGCCATACCCTCCAGTGCCCACGCCCGCGAAAGATTGAGCCCGTCTAGATGCACCAATTTTCCATCGGTCGGGTCCTTGACAATGCCGACTTTCAGCCAGTCGTCGCTGCCATTGGTCGGAATCTCTGGCAGGAAAGCCGCTAACCAGCTGGCATATTCGCCGTCATCCATCACCCGCCGCATCAGGTCCGCAACCATCAGACAGGAAGACAGAAAATCCTCCCCCGAAGGCTCATAAGCCATCGGACAATTCCGATCATTGCGATGGAAGCCTAGTGCCTTATCGCGCACCAGACTGGTCATTTCGCTGTCACCGCTGACCGCAGCCCAATCGAGAAACAGTCCAAAGGCAAAGGCGGACTGGTTATGGGTTCCCAGCCGAATAGGATAGGCCAGTTTCGGCACCCAGTCCTTGATATTGCCCACGATCAAAGCCTCCAGCGGCTCCAGTCGGGCCAGCCATATTTTTGCCTGCTCCGCTTTGCCGCCTTCGCCGTCCGCAATTTCGTGCAGCTCGGCGGTCAGCTGCAAGAACCACGCGATGCCATAGGGGCGCTCGAACGCCGCCCGGTCGGCACCTTTAAAATAGGCCATTTCACCGGCAATTTTTTCAGCCGTAAAATTTGCTGCCAGCGCGGCGGCGATCTCTTTATCCATCTCGGGAATCAGGTCTTTCCCCCACAGGCGCGTCAACAACCAATGGCCGTGAACGGCGCTATGCCAGTCGAAACAGCCGTAGAATACCGGAGTCAGCTTTGCCGGTTCCGCCACATCGGCAGCGCTGTTCAGAACATGGGTGATCTTGTTGGGATATTGCTTGTTGATGCAGTTGAGCGCTATCCGCGCATAAGCTTGTTCCGCTCTGCGCGGATTCAGTCCATTGTCCGCCGGATCGGGCGCAGTATTTCGACGCTCGAACACGCCGCGTTCTTCCGACGACGGCCCTTCCTCTTCCTCCACCACAGAGCAACCCGCCAACATCGCGATCATCAGCGCAATCAGTCCTGTTCGATAGATCATCCGATGCTCTCCAAAGATCATTTTCCAATAGATACAAATTGACCCCTTGGCAAAAGACTATAGGGCAAAAAAATCTTCCGCCATTGCCAGTCCCGGCCAGGCGATTTGCAGTGGGACAGATAATATCGCGACGCAACCCGCCATATTCCTAACCGGCAACCCACTTCGACATATAGCAACCATGTCACTGACCGCCAGCATCGGTTTGCTGACCATGTTCCTAGTCGACTTTGCCGATCTATTTTATATCGCACAACTGGCTGACAGTTCTCTGACTGCTGCCATGGGTTTTGCAGCGACGATCCTGTTTTTCGCGACGGCGTTCCATATCGGCCTGATGATCGCAACCAGCGCGCTTGCCGCTCGCCATATCGGTCAAGGTGATCCGGATCGGGCGCGACGCTATCTGACCAATATCATGGTGCTCAGCACGATGATAATCGCGCCAGTGGCGATCCTGTTTTTCATTTTTGCACCCGACATTCTGGAACTGGCTGGTGCCAACGGAACGGCCAATCAGGCTGCCACCGGCTATATCCGGATCGTCGCGCCATTCATGCCGTTCAGTGTAGCAGCCATGGTCTGCTCCGGCTTCCTGCGCGCCCATGGCGCAGCCCGGCGCGCGATGAACGTGACACTCAGCATGGGCATTACCAATGCCATTCTCGACCCGATCTTCATCTTTGGTTTAGACTGGGGAATCAACGGAGCAGCGGTCGCAAGCGCTTGTGCTGCTGTCGTTTCGGCGATGTTCGCAATCTGGCCGGTCATAAAAAATTATGGCGGCTTCGACGGATGGTCCCTGCCCAGTTTTCGCAGGGATATTCCAGCGATCATGACGATCCTAATTCCTGCGATTCTGACCAATGTTGCCACACCGATCGGTGGTTTCATTTCCTACCGTTTCGTTGCCGATTATTCCGATGATGTCATTGCAGGCTTTGCGGTTGTCGGCCGGGTCGTGCCGGTTGCTTTCTGCCTGATGTTCTCGCTTTCCGGCGCCATCGGTCCAATCATCGGACAGAATTTCGGCGCGCAGCAATTTGACCGGGTGCGCACAACGATCAAGCAAGCGACCATTTTCGCTGTGGCCTACACACTGATCATCTGGCCGATTCTGTATCTGCTCAACGGCCCGATCAGCGACGCATTTCATCTGACGGGAGAAGGGCGACATGTATTTTGGCTATTTGCCGCCCTGTTAACGCCGCTATTCTTTTTTAATGGCATGCTGTTCATCGGCAATGCCGCCTGCAACAATCTGGGTCATCCGGCATGGTCAACCGTGATGAACTGGCTGCGTAATACGCTGGGTCTTGTCCCCTTTCTCTGGCTCGGCCGCGAATATTACGGACTGGATGGGATTGTTGTTGCCCCGGCAATTGGCGGCATAATTTTCGGCATAGCCGGATATATGGTTGCTCAATATCTGGTGAATTTTCGGGAACGACGGTCCATGTTAACCGGTTAACTTGCCGGCCAATCGCGTCTCATGATGGAACAGCGTTTTTTTGCTCCGCGCAGCGCCTGTAAAAACCGGCTATATCCCGCTCTAACCCCCCGCTTGGGCCAATTCAGGTAATTTGATAACCCGTGCGCGTACCACCACCCTATGTACCGCCCCTGAGCAGTCATATACCCGATTATGGGCTGGGTGGCCCGAATCCGGGACCGCTGCCCATGGCGAACAGGCTTCCAGATGACGCGAGCACCGGTCGGGGGGCAATGGATTCCCCGCCCCCACCAGAATCAAAACTGCGCAAATCCTTCGCGAAACTGACGTTCCGCGAATGCATATTGACCATATTTTTACTGATTAGCCTGATCCTGATTCCAACAACCATGTCACAATCGAGCGTCGATGCGCAGCAGTTCAACCCCAGCGATCCCAGATTGCAATCGGTCGAACGTGCCGAAGAAAATTTCGCCGGTTCGGCCTTTTATTTTATCGAGCCCAATTATGCGACCCCGCAAAATTATGACGGTTTCGGCATAGATCAGCTCGCGGACCCGGGCACTGGATCGATGGACGGCTTATCGGATATGCCGAGCAATGATGCTGGCAAGACATCACCCGCACATATCATCCGACAAACTGCCTTTGACGGCTCGGCAATAGACGATAGCCGGGCGCTGTATTGCCTGGCTCAGGCGATCTATTATGAAGCCGGGCTGGAACCAGATGCCGGCCAACGCGCCGTCGCGCAGGTCATATTGAACCGCGTCCGCCATCCCAGCTATCCGAACACGGTATGCGGCGTGGTCTATCAGGGCAGCGAACGGACTACCGGTTGCCAGTTCACCTATACTTGCGACGGTTCGCTGCGCCGCAAGCGTGCGTGGTTTCACTGGGACCGTGCCAAGAAGGCCGCTGCCGAAGCATTGTCCGGGAAAAGCTATACGACCCTCGGTACCGCCACCCATTATCACGCAAGCTATGTCTATCCCTATTGGGCGCCGAGCCTGCGCTTCCTTGGGACGCTGGGCGCGCATCGTTTCTATAGCTGGAAAGGCAATGCCGGTAAGGCTAGTGCATTCAGCCAGCAATATCGCGGTGGCGAGCCTTTACCGGCACCGAAGCCAAGCCGCTATGATTTAGCCAGAACCGATACACCGGCGTCCGCGCTCGACCCTATTGCACTGGAAAATGCTTATGAGGGGGGCCGACACAAGGCCGAAGCCGAAGCCTCCAAATTAGAGGAAATGGCTGCACTCGCCGCCGACAATGCTCGCCGCCATGATCGGCCTGCTCCGACGCTAGATGTAAATGCAGCCCGATCCTATCAGGCACCCAATTACAGCGCCCAGGGAAGCGCCAAAGGTGGTGATGACGCCTATGCGGGACACAAACTGCCGGATGTCAGCCAAATCAAAGCCGCGTTCCGCAACAGCGGTAGTTGGAAGAAGAAGCCCGGAGGCTAGTCTTAAACGTTGGTTTCCCGATAGTTTCGCTGGCAACCAACAATGGGTTTCCCTTGCCATCGCCCCTGACTCCCGCCTAAAGGCTCTCGATTTTATTGGAAATGAAGCGGAGCGCTCTAATGGCGACGAATTGGACGGCAAATAGCTGGCGGGATTTTGAAGGGCTGCACATGCCGCAATATCCTGACGCTGCCAAATTGGCGGAAACCGAGGAGCTGCTTGGCAGCTACCCGCCGCTGGTCTTTGCCGGTGAAGCCCGGAGCCTGAAACAGGATTTGGCCGAAGTTGCTGCGGGCAAGGCATTCCTGCTGCAGGGCGGCGATTGCGCCGAGAGCTTTGCGGAATTTCATCCGAACAATATCCGCGATACATTCCGCGTCATTCTTCAGATGGCGGTGGTGCTGACCTATGCATCGAAACTGCCGGTGGTGAAGCTCGGCCGCATGGCCGGCCAGTTTGCCAAACCGCGCTCCTCTGATGTTGAAGTGCAGGATGGTGTCGAACTGCCCAGCTATCGCGGAGATATCATCAACGGGATCGAATTTGACAGCAGCCGCCGTGATCCGGATCCGGAGCGGATGGTCCGCGCCTATAATCAGGCGGCGGCAACGCTCAACCTGCTCCGCGCTTTCTCGACCGGCGGCTATGCCAATCTCAAGCAGGTTCATGGCTGGACCCACGATTTCATGGCGCGCAGCCCATGGGCGAAAAAATTTGAAGAAATGGCCGACCGGATTGGTGAGGCGCTTGCCTTCATGGAAGCGTGCGGAATCAATCCCGACACCGTGCCGCAATTGAAAACAACGTCATTCTATACCAGTCATGAAGCGCTGTTGCTGCCTTATGAGCAATGCCTGACTCGGCAGGACAGTTTGACCGGCGACTGGTATGATACCAGCGCACATTTCCTCTGGATTGGCGACAGAACCCGATTTGAAGGTTCAGCTCATGTCGAATTTCTGCGCGGTATCGGCAATCCGATCGGCATGAAATGCGGTCCTTCGTTGACCCCCGATGCGCTTTTGAAAATGCTCGACACGCTCAATCCGGCGCGGGAGCCTGGCCGGATGACGCTGATTTCACGCTTCGGACATGACAAGGTCGAAAGCGGCCTGACGCCGCTCGTCCGGGCGGTGAAACGGGAGGGACATCCCGTCGTCTGGTCCTGCGATCCGATGCACGGCAATGTCATCAAGGCGGAGAGCGGTTACAAGACTCGGCCATTTGACCGCATCCTCAGCGAAGTGCGCGGTTTTTTCGCTGTCCACAGGGCTGAAGGCACGTTTGCTGGCGGCATTCATTGCGAGATGACCGGACAGAATGTCACCGAATGTACCGGCGGCGGCGTGGCGATCACCGATGCATCGCTCGGCGATCGCTATCACACACATTGCGACCCGCGACTCAACGCGGCGCAGTCACTGGAACTCGCCTTCCTGCTGGCAGAAATGCTCAATCAGGAACTGTCCGACCGCACGCGGGAGGCCGCCTGATCATGGTGGGAAAGGCAAAGCCGGAACGGATGCGTCCAGAAGATTATGCGCCGGGAGAATCGCCGATGAGAAGACGGGTCACCTATGTTCGCAAGGAGATCGTCAGCAAAGGTGTTGGATTTGGCAGTGCTCTGGCCATTGCCATCAGTTTCACCACCCACAAGTCGATTATATGGGCGATCATCCATGGATTTTTCTCCTGGCTGTATGTGATTTACTACGCACTGACCCGATAGGTCCATATTCGCAAAGCCTAGTTGCGTGATTTTTCCGGACCGGCGGATTATCCAAAAGGCTTGGAATATTGGCAGGAGAACCGGATGATCCGATCGCTCTCTGTCCGTCGTCAGAACCTTTATCATATGAGGTTGGTTATTTGAGTTGAGTGCTTGGCCTCATCTGGTTGGTTGATATGATGCAGCTTGTTTTTGATGATGCAAGCGGCGTTGTTCGATAGCTTTTCGTTTGATCCTTTCTCGTTTATTTAAAATGGTTTGTGCTCTGCCGAAGGAGGCATCGGCAAGCCGCTTCTTCACGGCCTCCATGAAGTCTTTCGACCATTTGTAATAGACGCCCTGTGCGATGCCCTCACGGCCGCATAGCTCGGCGATGCTGTCATCACCGCGAAGGCCTTCCAGCGCGATCCGTATCTTCTCTTCCGCGCTATATTGCGCGCAGGTTGCTAGGCGAATGTCCTTCACCACCCGCTCTGCAGGCGCTTTAAAATTTTTCTGCTTTGGTTTGATCAGAGACCCGATGACGGGCTCAATGCAACCTTTTTAGGCGCTAAGAAAAAGCGAATTGGGTGAGGAATAGACGTTGATAAACAACGCCGCTGCCAAATCATGGAAGCCGGCGGGACAGTCCAATGGCTATTTCTTTGTGATCAGATTTGGTTGGGGTGGCAGGATACGAACCTGCGCATGGCGGCATCAAAAGCCGCTGCATTACCACTTGGCAACACCCCAATAGTTGCGGGCCTAATT
>JABMNS010000013.1 GCA_013204445.1 Sphingomonadales bacterium | reverse complement strand
ATGCGATGCTCTACCAACTGAGCTAAAGCGGCATCGATGAAATGGATTAACGTTGGATCCATACATTGCCATTGATCGCGGGCCATTACCAGCAGAGCTTTGTCGTGGCAAGTCCGCGTGGTCGATATTTCGAGCGGTCATCGCCTGCATAATCGGCTGGCTTCAACAATCGGGTCTGACAGTCATTATCATTTACTTTACCAAATATTTACCATCAACTTTACCAAATATTTACCATGAACGGTGCAGACCAGTGTGGAATTGATGCAATGGCAACGAGGCAACATGGAAAACCTGCGGAATCACAGCGAACTTGGCGATCAGGATATATCTTCGGCACCTGACTATATGGCCTATGAAGATGATGACGCCGCTGTGGAGGCGCCGCCGGCCATTGGCCAGGATGAGCGCCGCATGCATGTGCGTGCCTATAATTTCTGGGCCGGCTTGCTGGGCGAAGGGCAATATCCCACAGTGGAGGGCCTGTCGCCGGAATCCGATGAAGATTTTGGTCCAAATAGCGTTTTACTCGACTTTACCAATGGCGTTGAAAACCCATCGATCCAGTTTCTTGGCCGGGCGCTGCGTGAGGAGTGCGAGATTGATGCTTCGATCACCGCGGTTGCCGATGTGCCACCGCGCTCGCTGCTTTCAAGGATCACCGACCATTATCTTCAGATTATCGCCAATCAGGCGCCGATCGGTTTTGAAGCCGAATTCGTCAATCAGCGTGGCATCACGATCATGTATCGGGGTATCCTGCTCCCCTTCTCGGCCGATGAAGATACTATTGATTTCATCTACGGCGTAATCAACTGGAAGGAAGTGGCCGCCGATACCGTCCAGCAGCAGATTGAAAAGGAGGTGTCTGAAGCGATGCTGTCCTCCCCGGCACGGAAGGTGGCGGGGCCAGTCTGGGAAGACGGACCCAATTCAGCCAATCTGGACGAACTGGAACTGACTCCGCAACTGGAACTCACTCCAGAGTTGCAAATGGCGCAAGATGACGCTGAAATGGCCGTTTCTGAACAACCGGCTGAGGATGCAAGTCTGGCCGACTGGTTATCAGTCGCCCGGAGCAGCGCCGACAATGCGGCGTATTGCGACCAGCGCAGCCGTGGAGCCCTTTATACCGCGATCAGTCAAGCCTATGATTTCTATCTGATGACCGAGCTATATCCCGACGATTACCAGATGCTGCTCAAGGATTCCGGCCTGGTGGTGCAAAAGCGCGCGCCGATGACGCCCATTGTCAAACTGGTGTTTGGCGCCCGCTATGACAAGACGCGCCTAACCGAATATGCGGCCGCGCTCAAATACGCGACGCGCAATGCTATTGCAAAAGGGACCCTTGGTGATCTTCTCAGTCAGCATGACGGCGGTCTGAAAGCCATTGTCCAGGCTGAACGCAAAGCAGGCCGGCCGCCTGCTTCGCTTGCCAAGCTACTCGCGGTTGGAGAAGATTTGTTGGCAAAACTGCGCTTGGCACCATCGCAGAAATTACAGGATATTGACGCCGGCGATTCCGAATTTATTGTGTTGGTCGCTCGCAAGGATACGCACGGCGACCTGACCATCGTCGGGCCGGTCCGCGGTAATAACAAGCTGACCAGCCAGGCGCTCAAACATACCCAGTTCTGAGGGGTCGCCCGCCGGGCCCAATCAGCCGGCAGGTCAACTATAGTTGCATATGTAACCAAAATATCACTATTGGTAATATTCACCGGCGCGTGCCTGAAAAGGACCAGCTAGCCCCTTGAGCGTGTGCTGGAATAAGCGCATAGTATGGTGATGCGGACGAGATTTTGACTCGTCTTGATCCACTTGGGGGAAAAATGGCGGCCAATCGTGAACGGAAAACCAAGCCAACCCGAACAAAAGTCGACAGCCTTGAAAAGGCGTTGGTAGCCGCTTTTCGCGAAAACGCGTTGCCGGACGAAAATATTGGTTTTGACGAGAAGGCCTGCGAGGAAGCGGCGCGATTCACCTTGCGATGCACCCAAGAACGCCACGGCAGTGAAGCAAATCTATCGCTTGAAAGCGTCAGTGGCCATCAGAATCACAGGCATTTGCGTCTCGCGATTGTTAACGACGACATGCCGTTTCTGGTCGACTCGGTTTGTGCGACTATTGCTGGTTTCGGTTTGACCATCGAACGGCTGATCCATCCGGTTGTCGCCGTACGGCGCGATGCCGAAGGCCAACTGATCCAGTTTATCGAGCAGGCAACCGGGGGTGAGAAACGCGAATCTGTAATCTATATAGAGCTTGAAAGGACCGACGCCCGCATTCGCCGGGAACTCGTCAAAGCGCTGCGCGCGAACCTCAAGGATGTGGCTGCGGCCGTTGCTGACTGGCTGAAATTGCAGATCGTGCTGGGTGAAAATGCCGATGCGTTGCCAGAAGGAGAGGGAGCAACATTGCTGCGCTGGTTCCTCGATCGTAACCTCACCTTGCTCGGCCATGAAATTGTCAATATAAAGGGTGATCGCACACAACGGCTCGGTATCGCCCGGATGCGGCCGCAGCCGATCCTTTCCGAAGAAAGCCAGAGACGCGCTTTCGAATGGTTTGAACACGGCGGCAAAGCGCCGCTTATCATCAAGTCCAACCAGCTTTCCACGGTGCATCGCCATGTCCTGATGGATCTGATCATCGTGCCGGTAAGGAACAAGAACAGGATCGCGGCGCTGTCTATTATTTCCGGTATGTGGACCAGCGCAGCGCTGGCCGCTTCGCCTGAAAATATCCCGGTATTGCGAACCCAGCTCACCCGGCTTTTAGACAAGTTTGAATTTTCCATTGCGGGCCATGCCGGGAAAAGCCTGACCCACGCGCTGACGTCATTGCCGCATGATCTTCTGATCACCTTCGCGCAGGACGATCTCGAAAAGCTGGCCCTGATCTCGATGTCACTGATCGATCGTCCGCGCCCCAAATTGCACAGTGTGACCTCGCCACTAGCTCGGCATCTGTTTGCCTTTGTATGGCTGCCGCGTGAACAGCTCTCGACCGAACGCCGGCAGAATGTGGAAAATATGCTGAAGGCAGCAACCGGCGCGAAAATATTGAGCTGGTCCAACACGCTCGAAGAAGGCGGCGTTTCGTCGCTACGTTACACTCTCGACATGGGCACCAATGGCAGAATTCCGGATCCTGATCTGCTCGACAAGGAACTCGAGAATATGGTCCGGGGATGGAAGCCGGAGGTCGAACGAAATCTCAGGGAGGCCGGTCAGGAAAACCGGGCAGCGGTGCTGGCGCAGCGCTACGCCAATTGTTTTCCGGGTACCTATCAGTCTACTTACGGTGCCTTGGAAGCGGCCAAGGACATCATGCGGCTGTTCCAGCTTGAGCGCGGCGGTCAGCGATCGACCCGGCTCTATCGCCTAGCCAGTGATCCGGATCATCTGCTGCGGCTCAAAATCTATCATCTGGGCGGCGCACTGCCGCTCTCGGATGCGGTCCCGACGCTGGAGAATTTCGGGTTTACCGTGCTCGAATCGGTCCCCACGCCGCTGGACGACGGCCGGTTGGGCTATATTCATGATTTTCTTCTCGAACTGCGGTCCGAAGAAAAATGTGAAAGCCTGCTTGCACGGTCGGAAGAGATTGAAGCGGCAATCACCAGCGTGCTGGATGGGGAGGCGGAAAACGATGCCTTCAACCAGCTGATCATATCCGCAGGCATTGACGCCCGCTCGACCGTGTGGATGCGGGCATGGTTCCGCTATTTGCGCCAGACCGGCCTTAGCTATGGTCTGGCTACCGTCGTTGAAGCTTTGGCCGAGGCTCCGGACGTCACGGCGGCGATGATCCAGCTTTTCCGTACCCTGCACGACCCGGATTTCACCGGCGATCGATCAGCAGGCGCGATCGCGGCAATACAGGATGTTGATGCAGCTCTGGTCAGCGTTCATGCGATCGACGACGATCGTATACTGCGTCTGTTCCGGGCGGTTATTGAATCGATATTGCGGACCAACGCCTTCGCCTATCGGGCCGGCGAAGCGCTGGCCTTCAAGATTGAAAGCGCCAAGATTCCCGAACTGCCCGCGCCGCTGCCCTGGCGGGAAATATTTGTTTACAGCCCGCGGGTCGAAGGCATTCATTTGCGCGCCGGACCGGTGGCCCGCGGAGGTCTGCGCTGGTCGGATCGCCGAGATGATTTCCGCACCGAAATATTGGGCTTGATGAAAGCCCAGCGGGTCAAAAACGCCGTGATTGTTCCGACCGGTGCGAAAGGCGGCTTTTTTGCCAAGCAACCGCCATCCGGCGACGACCGCGACGCGTTTCTGTCTGAAGGCATTGAAGCCTATAAAATCTTCATTTCCGCCCTCCTGTCCGTGACCGACAATATCGTCGACGGCAAAGTCGTTCCGCCGGTACGGGTGGAGCGTCTCGATGAGGATGATCCCTATTTTGTGGTCGCGGCCGACAAGGGCACGGCAAGCTTCTCCGATATCGCCAACAAGATCGCCATCGATCGCGGTTTCTGGCTGGGCGATGCGTTCGCCAGCGGCGGCAGCAACGGCTATGATCACAAGGCGATGGGGATTACGGCGCGCGGCGCCTGGGTATCGGTGCAGCGTCATTTTGCGGAATCGGGCGTTGATGTGCAGACTGCTCCGATCAAGGTTGTCGGCGTCGGCGACATGTCTGGTGACGTATTCGGCAACGGCATGTTGCTGTCCAAGAGCCTGAAGATTGTCGCCGCCTTTGACCACCGGCATATTTTCATAGATCCTGATCCCGACGCGGCGACAAGCTGGATCGAGCGTAAAAGACTGTTCGATCTGCCGCGTTCCAGCTGGGATGATTATGACAAGACATTGATATCCAAGGGCGGCGGTGTGTTTTCGCGCAGTTCGAAGACGATCCAGATATCGAAACAGATTGCGGCCCTGCTTGGCCTGCCGGATGATGCCGAGACAACACCGACGAAATTGATGACCGCCATATTGGCATGCAACGCCGATCTGCTGTGGTTTGGCGGGATCGGCACCTATGTAAAGGCCGCGTCCGAGAATCACATCGAGGTTGGCGACCCGGCCAATGACAAGATTCGCATCAATGCCGAGCAATTGCGCGTGAAGGTTGTCGGCGAGGGTGCTAATCTGGGCATTACCCAGGCCGCACGGATTGCCTTTGCCACTAAAGGTGGCCGGATCAATACCGACTTTATCGACAATAGCGCCGGGGTCGATTGCTCGGACAATGAAGTCAATATCAAGATCGCTTTGAACGCGGAACTGGCCAGCGGCAAGTTGCAGCCCGAGGCAAGAAATATTCTGCTCGAATCGATGACCGATGATGTTGGTGCGTTGGTGCTCGAAGACAATCGCCTGCAGGCATTGGGTCTATCAATCGCTGAAATGGGGGGGACGAAATCCCTGCGGTCCTATGTCCGTCTGATCGACCAATTTGAAGAAAAGGGCCAATTGAACAGGACTGTGGAGGGACTGGCCAGCAATGAAGACCTGATCCGCCGTGGTCAGGAAAACCGGGGGTTATACCGGCCGGAACTGGCCGTGCTCATCTCTACCGCCAAGCTGGTGCTGCAGGACGCCATAGAAAATAGTGATCTGGGTGATGATCCCGGATTGAACAGAGATTTGCTCGAGGCATTTCCGGCCGCGATGCAGAAAGGCCATGAATCGGCCATTCTCAACCATCAATTGCGGTGCGAGATCATTGCCACAAAACTGGCCAACCGGATGATCAACCGGCTGGGTCTGATTGACCCGTTTGAATTGGCTGAAGAGGAAGGTTGCGCTTTGGGAGAAGTGGCGCGCGCTTTCGTTATGGCTGAGCGCCTGTTCGATGCCGACCGGATGTGGCGTGAACTGGAAGTGGCCGAGATCGCGGAAGATATCAGAATAACCCTGTTTGATCGTCTCGCTTATGTGCTCCGCTCGCACATGGCGGACTTGATGCGAATCGGGGTTTCGGATGACCGGATTGATGATACCGTCAATATGTTGGCGCCGGGCGTGACCGTGCTCAACGAGAATGTCGAAAATCTCATAACCGCAGAAGGCCGCTTGCAGGCGGCAAAGCAGATGAAAGATCTGGTCGAGGCAGGGGCAACGCCCGATATTGCGAACAAGATTGCCAATATCTACATGAATGACGGGGCTGCGGGCATTGCCTTTCTTGCCCACAACCGCGAAATTGATGCGCTGGATGTCGCGCTTGCGTTCACCAATCTGGGTAGCCAACTCGGTTTGGACTGGGCGCAAATGACCGCGACCCGGATCAATCCATCAGATCCCTGGGACCGCTTGCTAGTTGCCGGTCTGGCGCGCGATTTTCAGCAGATACGTCTCGATTTCTTGCGCCGAACCCGAAGCAAGGATATGCAGCAATTTGTCGAAAGCTGGGCCGATCGCAATATCGACCGGGTGGCCCAGTTCAGAAAGATAATGGACCGGGCGCAGCAAACGCCAAAGCCGTCGATTGCCATGCTAGCGCAAATCGCCGGGCAAGCGCGGTTGTTGCTCTCTCGCTAGATCCAATAGCCCAGTGTATGAAGGGACAGGCCGACTAGTCCGCCCACAAGGGTACCATTCACGCGAATGAATTGTAGATCGCGGCCAACGGCATTTTCGACCCGATCGGTGATCGTCTTTGTATCCCAGCTACGAATCGTTTCTGATACCAGTTTGACGATATTGTCGCCGTAGCTGGCGACCACGCCGATGACGGCGCGCCGACCGAATCGGTTGATCTGGCGATTGAGTTGCTTGTCCTGCTGAAGACTGTTGCCTAGCTGGATCAGTGCGTCCCCAAACTGGCCAGCCAGTGCGGCATCTGGATCACGGGCTGCTCGGAGCAGCGCCTCTCTGCCTTGCTCCCAGATTCCATCCAGCCAGGACGCGATCGCTGGATTCTCGATCATCTCGAGTTTCCATTCGTTCACCTTTTTACGAAGGTCTAAATCATGCTGTAGTTCGACCGCCAGTTGCACCAGGCTCTCTTCGGTTTTGGCGCGGACTGGATGATGGGGATCAGCAGCCATATCAGCGAGCAGTTTGTAGAGACCGTCAAGCACCTCGTTGGCGACCCGGTCGTCAAGGCCCGTCCAGCGCATCACCGCATTGGCGCGGTCGGTCACGATATTGCGAATCACCAGTTCATTGGTGTCCAGCGTACGATAGGCCCAGCGGATGGTGGAATCGATCAGCGGACCGTGACGATTTTCAGCCATGACCGCCTCCAGAATCTGCCCCATCGGTGTCGCGATGTCGAGGCCGACAGCCTGTGTCTTGACTGCACCCTTGAACATGGTTCCCAGGCGATCCTTGTCTAGCGAAGCAATGGCGTCGCCCAACAGCCGTGAAGCACCGAATTTGAGTCGTCCTTCGCCCCCGCTCGGCGATTGTAGAAAGCGTCCGAGGCCACTGGCCAGATCGACATTTCGCATGCGTTGGGCAACCAGACGCGCAATCAGGAAATTGTCCTTGAGAAAATTCGCCAGCGTGTCGCCGATCCGGCCCTTATTGCGCGGAATGATCGCCGTATGCGGTATCGGCAGGCCCATGGGATGGCGGAAAAGGGCGGTTACGGCAAACCAGTCTGCAAGACCGCCAACCATCGCCGCCTCGGCGAAGGCGCGCACAAATCCGAGAGCCGGATGCACCGTTTCATAGCTTTTCGTTACAAAATAAATGATGGCCATCACCACCAGCATACCGGTGGCGATGATCTTCATATCGCGGCTGGCATTATTGATCTGGATGGCGGAGCTCGCTCCGCCACCACTGCCTGTCTGTGACGATATGGGCTTCACTCGGCGGGTTGGACCTCTGAATCGGCCCGATCATGGCGATCATCGCCGGTCTTGTAGGTTAGCAGCTTGTTGCGCAACCAAGGCCCGGCCCGGCGTTCAAATCCGTCCGCCAGACTAAAACCTGCGGGGACAATGACGAGAGTCAGCAAGGTTGATACAATCAGGCCGCCGATCACCACTATTCCCATCGGTGCGCGCCAGGCGCCATCACCGGAGAGAGAAATTGCAGTTGGCACCATGCCCGCCGTCATGGCAACCGTGGTCATTACGATAGGCTGGGCACGCTTGTGTCCGGCATCCATGATCGCCTCGAACTTCGGCACGCCCTTTTTCATTTCCTCGATCGCGAAGTCGATCAGCAGAATCGAATTCTTACTAACAATGCCCAGCAGCATGAGCACCCCGATCAGCACTGGCATGGAGAGCGATTGGCCCCAGACCCAGACCAGAAATATGCCGCCGAGCGGCGCCAATGCCAGCGAGCCCATATTGACCAAAGGTGACATCACTCGCTTATAGAGCAGGAGAAGCGTTGCAAACACCAGCAAAATGCCGGCAATCAACGCGATCACAAAATTGACCGCCAGTTCCTGCTGCCATTCATCTTCGCCGAAGGCCTCGTTCGAGACTCCGGAGGGCAGGTTTTTCATGATCGGAAGCGCAAAGATCTTTTCCATCGCCTCGCCCTTGATCACATCCGGTGCCAAATCCGCTCCGACAAATGTCCGGCGGCTCTGGTTGTAGCGCTGAATTGATGTCGGCCCGGAGCCGAAGCTCACTGACGCCACCCGGCTTAGCGGCACCGTACCGCCACTGGCGATCGGGATCGGTAGGTTTTCGATCGTCGTTAGATCTGTCCGTGATGCGATCGGCAACATGACACGGATCGGAATTTGGCGATCGGCGAGCGAGAATTTGGCGGCATTCTGATCGATTTCGCCGAGCGTGGCGATGCGGATCGTCTGGCTGAGCGTTGCCGTGGTGACGCCTAGTTCGGACGCCAGATTCATATAAGGCGTGATGATGATTTCCGGACGACTTAGATCTGCTGCGATCCGTGGTGCCCGCACCAAATCAATCTCTTTCATCTGTTCAACCAGTTTGGCAGCGGTTGTTTCAAGCAAATTGGGGTCAGAACCGGTCAGCATGATGGATATGTCACGCCCCGTTCCGCCGCCGCCGCTTTGT
>JABMNS010000099.1 GCA_013204445.1 Sphingomonadales bacterium | reverse complement strand
CGGCTGAAGGCCGCGCTGGTCGACGCAGAATTTATCGCCGTCGGCGAAGATCATGGCTTTGCCGGTTCGCCCCGACTAGCCCAGGCGCTAGCTGCGGAAGCACGGGTTTATGGGCCGCTTTATCATGCCGTGGAAGTGGGGCCGGTGACCATGGAATGGGTCCGGGTCAGACTAGCCTCAGGCGGACTGGCGGCCATACAATCTGGTCTCGCGGGCAAACCGTTTGCCTTTCCGTTTCTAAGCAATCGGGAAGATGCGACGCTGGCGGACGGTTTTGATCATGGCAAGATGGTATGGGGCATTGACCAGGAATTTGTCGGTGCGCCGATGATATTGATGGACGAACTGGCGGCATTGGCTCCGGATATTGCCGACAAGACCAGGCTGCATGCGATCAGGGATGCTGACATCGCGGCCCTGGCGAAAGGAGATTTTAAAAATATCTGGCTGAATACCGCCGATGCCGCACAATTTTTCGAGTTAAAAAAGGCATTTTCTGGCTCCCAGCCGGGAACGGCCATCATCAATGCGCTTGCTGTCAGCGCCCGGATCTATCGGTTGAATAATCAAGGCGCTTATTTGCAGAATAACGAGGAACGGTCGGCGGTGATGCGCGACTATTTTCTTGCTCAATATCGGGCAGCGCCGGAAACCGCCCCGCGCGTATTATTCAAGATGGGGGCCTATCATTTGGGGCGGGGAACGACCCCGACATCGATCTATGATCTCGGGTCATTGCTCCCCGGTTTGGCCGCCGCAAACAGCTTGAAATCGGTTCATATTGCCTATCTGCCAATGGATGGTATGGTGCGGATCATCAAACCTGCGGATGGCAAGGCCACGGCTGTCCAACCCTATGAAGACGAAGGTATTGCCGCGATTCTCACGGCGGCGGAAATTGCACCCGATCGGATCGGGCCTGTGGGTCACTATCTGATCCCGATCGCACCGCTGCGCCATGCTCTGGCCGGTAAAAAACTGAACGCGCTGCCCGGTTTCTCAAGGTTCGTGCTGCTGGGTTACGATTATCTGGTGACAACACGGGATGCGATGGCGGCCACCGCATTTGAAGCGCTGGACGAATAGGCGGGCGTTGTTCCCCGGCCTACGCCGGGGAACATTCAGCTACTCATCAACCCATAGATCACGAAATCGAGCCGATTGTGGAAGGACGTGGCTACGATTCGGAACTAGCTGGACTGAAAAAAGGGCGGGGACCAGTTCGGTTCCCACCCCATGATTTTAAAAAGCTTTTTGCCTATCTGACCGAAACTTCCTGAAGTAGCATCGTGCCCATAACGGTGCGGAATTTGGCGCGATTGCCCGTTTCCGTTTCTAGTTGCGTTTGCGAGCGCTTCATGAATTCCATATAGGCTTTTTCACGCTTTTCCTGTTCCGCTGCATCGGCGAGGTTCGAGAAGGTTACCGACAGATACATTGAGGGCTCTCCGTGACGCCGGTGCACGTTGTAGTAGATATTATAGGATTTGATCCAGCCCTTGCTGATCGCATATTTCTGGTTGTCTACCCACTGGCTGGCAACGAATTTTGCATATTCCAGATCACCGCCGTCGGCGATATCAATGCCTGTGATTTCCGAATAGTCGCCTGGCACCAACGGCCATTCTTGCGCGCTGGCCGGTGCAGTAATTGCCAGTGCCAATGGCCCAGCGAGCACCAAGGCGGTGCTTTTCAAGATATTCATCGTTTTCATAGGTAAATCCCATCCTGTTTGCGCGGCTCTCCAACCGCTAAGGCGACCCGTAGGCTCCAGGATGAATTAAGCGACTCTTCCCCAAGAGACTGGTTACATAAGCAACTTCTTGGCCGGAAAAGTCAAGAGAATTAGGGAGTTAGTGGATTGAGATGCTGTGTCTCACTCCTCATCCCCGTAAATCGAGACGCTCCGTTCCCCTTCGCTTGTCGCCCGTCCGCGATACATGCCAGCGGTGTTGAAGCTATAGCCGGCCTGGCCCCATGGCGTGGCGTAGATGATGCCTCCGTCGCCGCCGAGTTCGCCGAGTTCGGCGATCACGTCATCGGCGATCTGCTGGATTTCCTCGTCGGATAGCTGGAATTCGCTGGCGTGGATGGCGTAGGTATAATTGCCTGCTTCGTCTTTCGGCACGGCCAATTGCGCTTCTGCGATAGCGATCGGCCAGCGCATGCGGATCCGGGCGCAGATTTCGTGAGCGACGCCCAGCCGGATGAAATATTCGCCCGATCCGGTCGCCGAAATCGCGCAGCTGCGGTCGTCGGCATAGGTGCCTGCACCTATGATTGGACTATCGCCAATCCGGCCCCAGCGCTTGCCGGTCATGCCGCCGGTCGAGGTGCCAGCCGCCATATGGCCGTCTTTGTCCATGGCCACGGCGCCGACCGTACCGAACTTATAATCGACATCGGCGATGCTGACCTTCTTTGCGAGCACATCTTCAATCTGTTTCAGCCGGTAAGGAGTTGTGTAATAATCGGGCGTGACCTGCTCAAGTCCATGTTCGCGGCTGAACTGGTTGGCGCCTGCGCCGGAGAGCATGACATGCGGGCTATGGTCCTTGACCGCGCGGGCCAGCAGGATCGGGTTTTTGGTGCCGTTGATCCCGGCGACCGCGCCCGCCGACAGATCGCTACCGTCCATGATGCTGCTGTCGAGTTCGTTGGTCTTGTCCCAGGTCAGCACCGCGCCCTTGCCGGCGTTGAAATTCGGATCATTTTCGAGGATCATGATGGTGGCGGTAATCGCATCGATTGCGCTGCCACCCTCTTTCAGGATTTGTGAGCCTGTCTCGAGCGCGATGCCCAGAGCCGCGCGGATATTTTTATCCTGTTCCGTTGTGATCTTGTCGCGGTTGATGGTGCCGGCGCCGCCGTGAATGGCGATCGACCAGCGGGCGTCCTCGAGGTCAGATTCGTCAGATTGAGCCAATGCCGCGCTGCCGACAGACACTGCAGCCACAGCCGCGAAAATTGCTTTGAACATATACGTTTTCCCCGATCACTTCTGGTCGCATTACTATGCCCTAAAATTTGACCAGCGCAACCACCCCGGCGCTCTTGGTATCGCCAAAGGGAATGACCTCAACATCGGGATTGTGCTTGGATGTGATAAGAAATCCTGTCGCTTCGCCAATAGCCGCGCCGATCATTACATCGGACCAATAATGTTTGTGCGCCTGCACACGAGCAACGCCGACAAAGGCGGCCACCAGCTGCGCAGGAATGCCGGCTTTCCAGCCATAGCGATTTTGCAGGGTTGCTGCAGCGGCGAAGGAGGTCGAGCTATGGCCCGAGGGGAAGCTGTCATAGTCGCTGCCGTCGGGACGCAAGCGCGGGAAAGCCTGTTTTGCGCTCTGGGTCAGCGCAAAGGCCGCGCCAATGCTACCGAGCGCCTGGAGATCGCCATTCCAGTCCTCCTGCAGGGCGGGTACCAGAAAGGCGGATGCAACCAGTGCATTGCGGCTGATATCGCTGGCGATGCTCCAGCCCTTGTTGCTGGCTTCGGCAGGTGCGGTAAAGGTCAGAGCGGCAATGATCGGGAAGATCAGTAAAAAACGGGGTAAATGGTTCATGGGAAAATCCTTGTTCGGTGGAGGCGTGTTGTACCGTAAGCCTTGTCGCAATTGAATCCCGAACGCCTAATCATTAATATACAACGGATTTTTTCCTTTCCCCTTATGTTTTATCGCCGCAGCCGCTATATAGCCCAGGAAAAGTCCCGGAAGGCGAAGCTCTATGACTGCTGACAATCCCTCTTTACGACCCTGGCGCGATATCGAGCGACGCAAATGCCGCCAGATCATGGTTGGTGATGTGCCGGTGGGTGGCGATGCGCCGATTACCGTGCAGACGATGACCAATACGCTGACCTCGGATGCGAAGGCGACGATCGACCAGATCCGCCGCTGCGAGGAGGCTGGAGTCGATATCATCCGTGTATCTTGCCCCGATGTCGAAAGCACGGCAGCGCTCAAACAGATTGTTCGCGCCAGCAAGGTGCCGATCGTCGCGGATATCCATTTTCACTATAAGCGCGGGATCGAAGCGGCGGAAGCCGGCGCGGCCTGTCTGCGGATCAATCCTGGCAATATCGGCTCTCCGCAGCGGGTGCGGGAAGTCATCGATGCCGCGAAGGCCAATGGTTGCGCGATCCGCATCGGCGTGAATGCGGGCAGTCTCGAGAAACATCTGCTTGAAAAATATGGCGAGCCCTGTCCCGAGGCTCTGGTCGAAAGCGCGCTCGATCACATCAAGATTTTGCAGGACCATGATTTCCACGAATATAAGGTGGCGGTAAAGGCATCGGACGTGTTCCTCGCCGTCGCCGCCTATATGCAACTGGCGGATGCGGTGGATTGTCCGCTGCACGTCGGCATTACCGAGGCCGGTGGCCTGATCGGCGGCACGGTGAAAAGTTCGATCGGCATCGGCAATCTGCTATGGGCTGGGATTGGCGACACCATCCGGGTGAGCCTCTCGGCCGAACCGGAAGAAGAAGTGCGCGTCGGCTATGACATGCTCAAGGCGCTCGGCCTGCGCACGCGTGGCGTCCGGGTGGTCAGCTGCCCAAGCTGCGCGCGGCAGGGCTTTGACGTGATCCGCACGGTGCAGAAGCTCGAGGAACGGCTGCAGCATATTCGTACGCCCTTATCGCTGTCCGTCCTTGGCTGCGTCGTCAACGGTCCGGGCGAAGCGCGCGAAACCGATATTGGCATCACCGGTGGCGGAAAGGGCAAGCATATGGTTTATCTCTCCGGCGTCACTGACCATCATGTCGCGGATGAGGATATGGTCGATCATATCGTCAAGCTGGTCGAGGAGAAAGCGGCGGAGATTGATGCGGCAGACCTGGCTATGGAAGCGGCGGAATAAATGGCGATCCAGCGTAAGCGGGCCAGCGACTTTCATCCTCATATTCTCGAGATTTTCGATGGCTATGTGCATGGCGCAATCTCGAAGCGGGACTTCATTCGGCAGGCTGGGAAATTTGCCGCCGCCGGCGTGACTGGCGCGATGATCATGGACCAGTTGCAACCCGATTATGCTTGGGCGGCGCAGGTCGAGCCGGATGATCCGACGATCAGCACCAGCCGGATCAGCTATATGAGCCCCGAGGGGCACGGCCCAATCAGCGCGCTAATGGCGGAGCCGGCTGGGGCGATTGGCAAACTGCCTGCGGTTCTGGTGATTCACGAAAATCGCGGTCTCAATCCCTATATCGAGGATGTCGCGCGGCGGGTGGCCAAGGCCGGTTATCTGGCGCTGGCCCCCGATGGCCTGTCACCTTTGGGCGGCTATCCCGGCAATGATGATGACGGGCGGACGATGCAGCGGACGCTGGACAGCGCCAAGCTGATGGAAGATTTTTTCGCCGCCTTTGAATTTCTGCGCGATCACGACGGATCGACCGGCAAAGTCGGTGCGGTCGGCTTTTGCTATGGCGGCGGCGTGTGTAACGCGCTGGCGGTTGCCTATCCTGATCTTGCCGCGTCGGTGCCTTATTACGGACGCCAGCCGGGAACCGCTGACGTGCCTGCGATTGAAGCGCCGCTAATGATCCACCTGGCGGGTAATGACGAACGGGTCAATGCTGGTTGGCCGGCCTTTGAGGCGGCTTTGTCGGAGCATCAGAAAGAATATAGCGCCCATTTTTATCCGGATGTGAACCACGGTTTCCACAATGATACGACGCCGCGCTATGATGAAGAAGCGGCAACGCTGTCGTGGCAGCGAACTCTCGTTTTCTTCGATACGCATTTGCGCGGTTGATCGCAGCTTGATGCGTTTACTGTTCCTGCTGTTTTTGGCGACGGTTACCACTGTCCCTCCGCAACGGGTCCATGCCAAAGAGGCTGTGGCCGATCATCCAGAGGCGCGTCCATTCGAGGAATCTGCTAATGCGGGAGAGCAGCTGGACGCGGCGCTCGCCCGGGCGCTGCTCGCAGACAAGCGGGTCATTCTCGTGCTGGGCGCAAACTGGTGTCATGATAGCCGCGGATTGGCGGGCTGGTTTTCGCAGGCGCGTTTCGACGAGATGCTCGAAGCCAAATATGAAATAGTCTATGTTGATGCAGGCCATCGGGACCGCAATATCGATATTGCCCGGCGCTTTGGCTTGAAGTCGATCAAGGGCACGCCCACCGTGCTCGTCCTGTCATCGAGCGGTGTCTTGCTAAACCGTCAGTCGGCTCCGAAATGGCGCGATGCCGCGAGCCGCGAAGAAGATGATATTTTTGAATATTTCGAGCAATTTGCTCCCGAACTCTGAATTAAAGGAAAGCAGGTGCCGCGCGCATTGACCTATATGTTGATCCTATTGGCCGTGATTGCCGTGGCATTATTCTTCCTGCCGCTGCGGCTGGCGGTGGGCATGGCGGGGCTTGAAGGATCGCGCTTCTCGGCAAAGGCAATCAGCGGGTCCGTCTGGAGCGGGCGGATAGAGGGTGCGCAACTCGGGCTGTTTCCGCTCGGTGATCTGGACGCCGGGGTGCGGTTTCTGCCGCTGCTGACCGGCCGGGTTTTGATCGATCTGGAACGGCCGCCGATCGTCGGTGATTCCGGGCTGATCGCAACCGTCGGCAAGTCCGGCAACAGCTTGGTGGTGCAAGATCTGACCACAATATTGAGCGTGGGCCGCCAACTGGCGCCGCTGCCGGCCTCCGCGATCGACCTGAAGGCGGTCAGCGTCACCTTTGCCCAGGGCCGCTGCCAGTCGGCTAGCGGTCAGGTGCGGGTTTCGCTGGATGCCAATATCCCCGGGCTTAATCTCAGGCAGGGCCTGCTCGGCAAGGCGGAATGTCAGGACGGCGTGCTGGTGCTGCCGCTGCAAAGCGGGTCGGGCATGGAGCAGCTGACGCTGAAACTCCAAGGCAATGGCTTTTATACCGCGCGGCTGTTCCTCTCGGGTAGCGAACGCGCATGGACACTGCTATTGCCCACGATTGGCTTTCTCAAGGCTCCCAACGGCTATGCGATCAAGGTTGCCGGGCAGTTGGGACAAAGGAACACACGATGACCAAGACCGTAAAATTTTCGATTCTTGATCTTTCACCGGTGCCGATGGGCAACGATGTTAGAGCCGCTCTCGACCGATCGCTGGCGCTTGCGCGGCATGGAGAGGCGCTTGGTTACGAACGGTTCTGGATGGCCGAACATCATGGCATGGAGGGTATTGCCAGCGCCGCGACCGCGGTCGCGCTAGGCCATATCGGACAGGGCACTAAGACCATCAGGATCGGTGCCGGCGGGATCATGCTGCCCAATCATGCACCGATGGTGATCGCCGAGCAATTCGGGACGCTCGAGGCGCTGTTTCCGGGACGGATTGATCTAGGGCTCGGCCGTGCGCCGGGATCGGACCAGCGGACCGCACAGGCGTTGCGGCGCGGATTGCACAGCGATGCCAATGAATTTCCGCGCGATGTTCTCGAATTGCAGGCATTTCTGGCAGGGGATGAACGGCTTGGTATCCAGGCGACGCCGGGGCAGGGGACGAATATCCCGCTCTATATTCTCGGCAGCAGCCTGTTTGGTGCGCAACTGGCGGCAGCCCTAGGTCTGCCCTACGCCTTTGCATCGCATTTTGCGCCGCAGATGCTGGATGAGGCGCTCACCATCTACCGCCGCGATTTCAAACCGTCGGCGCAGCTGGCCGAACCCTATGTGATGTGCGGCTTCAATATATTTGCCGCCGATAGCGACGCGGAAGCGGAATATCTAGCCAGCTCGATGCTGCAGAGCTTTATCGCGCTGCGCACCGGCAATCCGGGCAAAATGCCGCCACCGGTCGAAGGTTATCGCGACAGTCTGCCACCTCAGGCCCAATCGATGCTCGAGCAGATCATGCAGGGTAGTGCGGTAGGATCTGCCGATACGGTGAAACAGGCGGTTGATCGCTTTGTCGGCCGGACCGGTGCCGATGAGCTGATCATCTCCGGGTCGATCTTCGATCAGGCAGCGCGCGAGAATAGCTACGCCATTGCTGCTGGTATTCGCGATCTGGTCGCCGCGTAGGACAAAATTGGCTGCATACAAGCCTTGATTTTACCATCTGGCCTGCGCATGACTCAGCAAATCGAAATTCCGAAATAGACCCCTCAAGGGAGAAGAAAAAGTGCCACGCACAGGTAGAAATTCAGCACTTCGCGACTTTCTGAAAAGCGAAGCGGCGGGCGGCATATTGCTGATGGTCGCTGCCGCGCTGGCGATGGTGGTGGCGAACAGCCCGTTATACGATATGTATCACCATTTTCTGCACGAACTAAAGGGACCGACCCTGTCAAGTAAACTGGGGCCGATGACGCCGCATTTGTGGATTAATGACGGGTTGATGGCGATTTTCTTCCTACTCGTCGGGCTGGAAATCAAGCGGGAATTTGTTGATGGACAACTGAATACTTGGGAACGCAGGCGACTGCCGGTGCTGGCCGCTGCGGCGGGAATGGTTGTTCCGGCGTTAATCTATCTGTTCGTCGTCAAGGATGTGCCCGCGCTATATAATGGCTGGGCGATTCCGGCTGCCACCGATATTGCCTTCGCGATCGGCGTGCTCGCCCTGCTTGGCCCGCGCGCGCCAGCCTCGCTCAAGCTGTTTCTGGTCACCGTCGCGATTGTCGACGACATGGGTGCGGTGGCGATTATCGCCTTGGTCTACACGGCCGAGATCAACGGCGCTGCGCTTCTGGCCAGCGCCGCGATACTGGCGATCATGTACACGATGAACCGCAATGGCGTGCTCAAGCTCTCGCCCTATCTGTTCTGCACGGGGCTGCTCTGGTATGCGGTGCTGATGTCCGGGGTCCACGCAACCATCGCCGGAGTATTGGCGGCCATGGTCATCCCGATCGTGATCACGCCGTCATCGCCGGATTCGGAACATTCTCCGCTCCACCGGCTCGAACATGCGATATCTCCGTGGAGCGCCTTTTTGATCGTGCCGGTTTTCGGCTTCGCCAATGCAGGCGTGTCGTTTGAAGGCATCGGCTGGGAGCAGGTTTTTGCGCCTTTACCGCTCGGCATTGCCGCCGGCCTGTTCTTCGGCAAGCAGATTGGCATTTTCGCCAGCGTCTGGATCGCGGTCAAAACCGGTTTTGCCGGTCGCCTCGGCGGAGCCACCTGGCTGCAGGTTTACGGTGTGGCGATGCTCTGCGGTATCGGCTTCACGATGAGCCTGTTCATCGGCGCGCTGGCTTTCCCTGGTCAGGAGCTGCTGATCGAGGAGGCCAAGATCGGCGTGCTTGGCGGATCTCTGCTTTCCGCCGTTGTCGGCTTTTGCATTCTCCGCTTTGCACCGCAGGACAAGCATTTGAAATCGCTCGACAAGGAAGAAGCGGAGGAGCTGCTTGACGCTTTGCCATTGGGTGAAGCGCAAAAACTGAAAGATGCACGGTGAAAGGCATCGGCTTTGTAGCTGCTGCCTGTCTGGCGATTGCTGCCTGTCCATCGGTTGCCGAGCCAGCAGCGCCAGCGATAACAACCGATAGCGCTGGTTTGAAAGCATCGAATGAGCTTCGCTCGATCGCCACTGATTACGTGAAGCTCACGCTCGCCCTGGGCGAAAAAGAATCTGGCTATGTTGATGCCTATTATGGACCTGCCGCCTGGGCAGAAGCAGCGAAAGCCGATACGCGCGACATGCGCGAACTGGGCAATGCCCTTGTCGATCTGATGCAGCGGCTGGGCGCATTACCGAAGAGCGACGACTCGCTGGTCGAGGAGCGCAAGCACTTTATGTCATCGCAACTGGAAGCCGCAGTAACCCGCCATGCGATGATCCAGGGCGAGATATTTCCCTTTGTCAGGGAAGCCAAGAGACTATTCGGGGTGACGCCGGAGCTCCGGCCGCTGGAAGAATTTGATCCGGTGCTCGAGGAAATCGAGAATATTGCGCCGGGTGACGGACCGCTCAGCGAGCGGGTGGCGGCTTTTGAAAAGAACTATATCATCCCCAAGGACCGGCTGCAGATGGTGTTCGACGCCGCGATTGCGGAGTGCAAGGCGCGGACCACGCAATATTTTGACCTGCCCAATGGCGAGAATTTCAGGCTGGAATTTGTCACCGGCAAAAGCTGGAGCGGCTATAATTATTATCAGGGCAATTATCAGAGTCTGATCCATGTCAACACCGACCTGCCGATCTTCATCGGCCGTGCCGTCGATCTTGGTTGTCATGAAGGTTATCCCGGCCATCATGTCTATAATATGCTGCTCGAGCAGAATCTGACCAAGGGCCGCGACTGGCAGGAATTTTCCATCTATCCGCTCTACAGTCCACAAAGCCTGATCGCCGAGGGGTCGGCCAATTATGGCATCGAACTGGCGTTTAGCGGCCAGGAGCGACTGGATTATGAGCGCGATGTGCTTTACCCGCTCGCCGGCCTCGATCCCGATACGGCGGCGGCATACTGGGCGCTGCAGATCGCCAAACAGGCGCTCAGCGGTGCGCGGATGACAATAGCGCAGCAATATCTGGATGGCGAAATCACCCGCGAAGAGGCGGTCACGCTCAACCAGAAATATCAGCTCGTCTCGCGTGAACGGGCCGAACAGATGGCCGATTTCAACGACCAATATCGCAGCTATGTGATCAACTACGGTCTCGGCATGGAAATGGTCCGCGACTGGATTGAAGCGCAAGGGGATGCACCGGTATGGCGCTGGAAGGCGATGGAGCGGTTGCTGAGTGAACCGATGCTGCCGGGGGATTTGCAAAATGATTTGGCGGAGTGATTTTGTTGGTGCAGTGGCCCCAGTACAATGCATTCGTCATGCTGAACTTGATTCAGCATCCAGAGCGGTAATAGCTGTCCTCTCTCCCTGGATCCTGAAACGAGTTCAGGATGACGGGTTCCTAAATCCGGATGTCGTGCATTGACCCTCTTCCTTCAGAGAGAAGATGGAGAAGTCATTCCGGCCGGGAATCCCCGCCATATCTGCACCCAAAATAATTGCTAACATCCCAAACGAATCCCTCTTGCGCATTGCAAAAATCGGCGTAATCCAAGCGCAGTTTTTCGGGATAGGATTGCTTCATGGCCTTCAATCTTTTCGGACGTATCAAGCCTCTCGACGCGATTTTGGCCACGGCAGAGAAAAAGGCGCTAACCCGCTCTCTCGGACCGGTTCAGCTTACCTTGCTGGGCGTCGGAGCGGTTATCGGCACCGGGATTTTCGTGCTGACATCGGAGGCGGCGCAGAAGGCCGGACCGGGGATGATGTGGAGCTTCGTGATCGCCGGGCTGGTCTGCGCGGTTGCTGCGCTCTGCTATTCCGAACTGGCCTCGATGGTGCCGGTATCAGGCTCCGCCTATACCTATACTTATGCGGTGATGGGCGAACTGCTGGCCTGGATGGTCGGTTGGGCGCTGATCCTGGAATATGCGGTGGCGGCGAGCGCGGTTTCGGTTGGCTGGTCGGGCTATTTTGTTGGTCTTTTGGCCAATGCCGGGATCCATTTGCCGACCGCGCTGACCATTGGCGGCTATGCGCCGGGCGGGCTGATCAATCTGCCAGCGCTGATCATCGCGCTGCTGGTCACCTTTCTGCTGATGATCGGCACCAGCGAGAGCGCCAAGGTCAATGCGGTGCTGGTCGCGATCAAGGTGGCGGCGCTGACCATGTTCATCGTGCTCACCCTGCCGATGATGCAGGGGCAGAATTTCGATCCGTTCATGCCCAATGGCTGGTTTGGTGAAAGCCGCGGCTTTGGCGCGGTTGGCGCGGCGGCCTCGATATTCTTCGCTTATGTCGGCTTTGACGCGGTGTCGACCGCGGCGGAGGAGACCAAGAACCCGCAGCGCAACGTACCGATAGGGTTGCTTGGCAGTCTGGCCATCTGTACCGTCTTCTATCTGCTGGTCGCGGCAGGTGCGATTGGCACGGTCGGTGCGCAGCCGATTGTCGACGCCGCTGGCCATGTGCTCGCCCCCGGCAGTACCGCCTTCGCCGCGCAATGCCAGGCTTTGCTGACTGCGGGTCATGAGCCTCTGGTGTGCAGCCACGAGGCGCTGGCATTCGTGCTGCGGAACATCGGCTATCCGGCCTTTGGCAATATGATTGGCATTGCCGCCTTCCTCGCGCTGCCATCGGTGATCCTGATCATGCTCTTCGGCCAGACCCGGATCTTCTTCGTGATGGCGCGCGACGGCCTGTTGCCCGAAAAGCTCGCCACCATTCATCCGAAATGGAAAACGCCCCATATCGTGACCGCCATCACCGGTGTCGCGGTGTCGGTATTTGCAGCGTTTCTGCCGGTCGGCCAGCTGGCGGATATCTCGAATTCGGGGACATTGTTCGCCTTTTTGATGGTCGCGGTGGCGGTCCTGATCCTGCGCCGGACTGATCCGGGCCGCCATCGCCCGTTCCGTACGCCTCTGGTCTGGATTGTCGCGCCGCTGGCGATTGTGGGCTGTCTGGGGCTTTTCTACAATCTACCATTTGAAGCGAAAATGGTGCTGCCAATCTGGGGCGGGATCGGGCTGCTGCTCTATTTCGCTTATGGTTACAGAAAGAGCCATGTCGGACGCGGCCATATCGAGGTGCATGAGAGCGATGCCGATGCACCACCCCAGCCAGTACCGCCGATCAGCGACTCATAAGCTGCCTTCGCGGCCTGTAAATTTCGGGACGGCATTAACTATCTGCTAACCAATTTCGTTCACTCCTGTTTCTGAAACATGAACCGCGCTCACACAGGGCGCTACATGGACAGGGACCAGACTGTATGAACACGCCAAGCAACCTCGCAGAAAACGCCGTAGACGTGGCAATTATCGGTGCCGGACCAGCCGGTCTGACCGCCGCCTATCTGCTCTCCAAAAAAGGCTATACGGTCACCGTGATCGAGAAAGACCCTAAATATGTCGGCGGGATCAGCAGGACGGCGGAGCATCAAGGCTTTCGCTTTGATATTGGCGGGCATCGCTTCTTTTCCAAAAGCCAGGAAGTAGTTGATCTGTGG
>JABMNS010000098.1 GCA_013204445.1 Sphingomonadales bacterium | reverse complement strand
GGCAGGCCCACTCTTCGTCGCTCATCAAACCTCGGATCAAAATAGCCTCCTGCAAAAGCTACCTTGAATCAGAAACTACGCGCTTTGGGAATCCCCTTTGTCAACACGTCCTAGGGGGAGAATGACCGAGGCTATGTCGACGTCGGAAATTCAAACCAATCTGCTTCCTTCGACACCCGATTAGCGCAGCCTCCTAAGCGCTCAGGTCAAATTTCTCCGGCACCATTTTTGCAAGCATTTTTTGACAGGCGATCAGGTTGCGCTGGAACATTTCATGCGCGTTCATCGTTTCGAGAAAGCGGGCCAGCGCGGGCCATTTGGCAGCGTCTGGCGGTCCTGCGATCAGGTCAGTCTGCATCAGTTGAGCAGCGATTGAAATATCGGCGATCGAGAGGGTATCGCCAAGGAAATAGGGCTGGCCATCCAGATGTTGCTCAAGATAGTCCCAAAGCGGCGGCAATTTCTCGTTCCAGGTTTTGCGTGCCGTATCAAGATCGGGTTCCTTGCCGGTCATCGCAGCAAAGATAATCGGCCGGAACACCCCTCCCCCGCCAGCCATCGCCATGGCGCTGTCGGCATATTCCTCCAGCCACAAGGCACGGCCGTGAAGATAGGGATCATCGGGATAAGCAGCGGGCGCAGAACATTTCTTTTCCAGATAGCCGCAGATCGCGGAACTGTCTGCGATGGTCCCTTCTGACCCTTCTGTAGCAATGGATGTATCGCGCAGCGCCGGAATTCGTGCCAGTGGACTGATGGCCAGATACCAGTCCGGCATCGCCATGATGTTGATCGCTTGGCAGTCATAATCGAGCCCCTTAAGCGCCATCACCGCCTCCACCTTGCGCTGAAAGGGGGACAAAGGTGAGCCGAAGAGGATAAGGGATGCGGTCATTGGCGGTGGTTTCCTTGGAATGTAAAAATCAAACTGCGAATTTCTGCCCGACTATTTTTTCGGAAAGCGCCCATAGTTTTTCGGCATTGGCGGAGTCAACCGCATAGCTGCGCACGCTGCCAACCGGGTCTTTGTCATCAATCTCCGCAATATGGCAATCTTCCAGATAGACGCCACCCTTGCCTTCCAGTTCTGGTGCGGTTGCCGCGTAGCAGGTGGTTGCAGCGCCTGCCTCAACGCTTTTCATGGCGGGCCCATCCCCGCTATTTTCGGTCATCCGGGCCATGAGTTGCCGGATATCTTCCTCCGTCAGATGGCGACCCAGGGCGGTCATGATTCCACCGGGATGCACCGCATAGGCATGAACACCCTTGTCCGCGACACGCTTTTCCAGCCCGATGGAGAACAGGACATTGGCGGTCTTCGCCTGACCATAGGACGCCCATTTGTCATAGTCGCGATTTTTAAAATTCGGATCGTCGAAATGAACATAGTCGCGATGATGTCCGCGCGAACTGAGGTTGACAATGCGACCGCCGCCGCTCGTTTTCGCACCCTTGAGCAGCGCCGGCATCAACAGGTTGGTGAGCAGGAAATGGCCGATATGGTTGGTACCAAATTGCATCTCCAGACCATCGGCGGTCTCACTATAAGGACAGGCCATCACCCCAGCATTGTTGATCAGCAGATCGATGTGGTCATATCTGGCAAGAAAAGCTTCGGCAAAAGCACGGGTGCTGGCCATCGAACCCAGATCAAGCTCCATGACTTCAATCTGATCATTGCCGGTTGCCGCCCTGGTTTGCTGAGCCGCAGCCTCGCCTCTCGCCATATCCCGAGCCGGAATGACGATATGCGCGCCGTTGGCGGCCATGGCTCGCGCCGTTTCCATGCCGAGGCCCGATGCGCCACCGGTGATAACCGCCAGCTTGCCGGACAGGTCGATACCGTCGAGCACTTCATCCGTGGTTGTGGTTGCGCCATAATTGTCGCGGCTTGTCATGTCGACCTCTCCCTTGATTTCGGGTTTCATGCAGGAATGGCTGCGTATTGGAAAGCACAAACCCCACCCAGAAAACATGTTCCCAATCGGCTCTGTCTCGTCATCCCGTCCCCAATTTACAGCAAAATTCGCTCGCCTTGCCGATTCAACGCAATTTTTGATTGATATATTATATCATAATTCCTAGTGAAACGGTCGCCCCCCCGCACCATCAAAAAATTGAGATTTATGTGTCACACCGAAAATTGCTGTTTTCCGCCGCCATTTTGGCTTTGCCAGCTACACCAACTTTCGCTCAAAAAAATGATCCCGCCGAACAGCGCACCAGCGGCCTTTCGGATGACTTCCACAATGATGACATGATCGTCGTCACTGCTCCCTATGTTGATCGACTCGACATATTGGCAGGCACCTCCGTGCTGACCGGTGACGATCTGACAGAAGATCTGCGCGGCCAGATCGGCGACAGTCTCACCGGACTGGCTGGCGTGTCGTCTACTTCCTTTGCACCCGGCGCCTCCCGACCCGTGCTACGAGGATTTCAGGGTCCCCGGGTACGAGTGCTGACCGACGGCATTGGTTCGCTCGATGCATCCAACACCTCGGTCGATCACGCAGTCACGATCGACCCGCTGACCGCACAGCGCGTCGAAGTGCTGCGTGGGCCTGCTGTTCTCCTGTTTGGCGGCGATGCCATTGGCGGCGCGGTCAACGTGATCGACAAGCGCATCCCGCGCGATATTCCCGATGATGCCGTTCATATCGACGCTATTGGCGGCTATGGCAGCGCCGCAAACGACTGGAGCATCGCCGGATCGGTGGATGTACCGCTAAGCTCGAAGCTTGTGATCCATGCCGACGGAAGCTTTCGTGATACCGCTGATGTCCGGGTATCGGGCTTTGTCTTGGCCCCGGCCTTGCGCGCCGAACTCCTCGCCGCTGCGGCGGAGGAAGCCGACGAAGGCTATGCCGATGAAGCGGCAGAACTGACCGATTCGGCCAATCTGCGCGGTCGTGTTCCCAATACTGCAAGCCGGACCCAGACGGCAGGCGCCGGGGTTGCCTATATCGACGATGGCGGCAATCTTGGGTTTTCGGTCAGCTATTATGACACGGATTACGGCGTTCCGGCGCGTCCAGGCACCGGCCATGCACATGGCGACGAAGAAGAAGGTGGTGAAGGCGGAGCAGAAGAGGGTCCAGTGACTATTGGCCTTAAGCAAATTCGTGCCGATCTGCGCGGCGGCGTCAACATTGGCGGATTTTTCGAAGCGCTGAACTTCCGCGCTGGCTATTCGGACTATGAACATACCGAGTTCGAGGGAGATGAAATTGGCACGGCTTTCTCTGTTTCCGGCATCGAGGCCCGCGGGGAACTGGTGCAGGCTGAACATAATGGCTGGCGGGGTGTGCTCGGTACGCAGGTTCTCGTCCGGGATTTCAACGCCATCGGTGCGGAAGCCTTTGTCCCAAAGAACAGTCTCGAAAGCTGGGCGCTGTTTGCCTTGCAGGAAGTCGATTTGGGCAATTGGGAAATGGAAGGGGCGCTGCGCTTTGACCAGACAAGTATTTCCGCCAACATCATCAATTTTGATCGCAGCTTCAACACAGTTTCCGGCGCGTTCGGGCTGGCTTATGCGCCAGATGATGCAGCCTTCAAGATCGGTGCGAATATCTCACATGCCGAACGTGCACCATCGGCCGAGGAGCTGCTTTCCAATGGCCCCCATATCGCAACCCAGGCGTTTAAAATCGGCAACCCAAATTTCACCACCGAAAAAAGCTGGGGTGGCGAGCTTTATGCACGCTGGGACAGCGACGATGTTCAGCTAAGCGCCACCGCCTATGCGAATCTGTTCAACGACTATATCTTCGAGGCCGAAACCGGCGCGGAGCAGGACGGATTACCGATATTCCAGTATTTCCAGCGCAATGCGACCTATTACGGCTTTGAGGCTTCCGCATCAGCGGTGATCGCACGGGACGGCGCCTTTGACTTTATCGCCGACGGCGTGGCCGACTATGTTCGCGCCAAGATTGACAATGGAGGCGGTCCTGTTCCCCGGATTCCGCCGCTGCGCTTACTTGGCGGGCTGAAGGCACATAGCGATAATATCGATCTTCGCGCCGAAGTCGAATGGTCGGCCAGCCAGAATAAGGTGGTTGCCTTTGAAACTCCGACGGATGGATTCACCATAGTCAATGCCACTGCGGCATGGCGCCCTTTTGGCAAAGAGGGCGGCGTCACCCTGCTCGCCTCCGCCAATAATATCTTTGATGTAAACGCCCGCCGTCATGCGTCGTTCACGAAAGACTATGTACCTCTGTCCGGTCGTGATATTCGTTTGAGTGCAAAGTTCAGTTTTTAGGATATTTTGAAATGCAGAAAATTACCGCGGCTATCTTGATTTCTACCATGCTGCTGCTCAGCGCCTGTGCGACCGTCAAGGGTGTCGGACGAGACATTGAATCTGTTGGCAAAGCTGGCCAGGAAGCCATTGACTGAGATTAAATACTAATGAGCTTGTCGAAGGACGGATCTGGTCGACAGGTGTGGTTCGACAAGCTCACCACTAACGGATCAGGCCACCGACTCGATCAGGACGAGACTATTTTTCGTTTCTTGCGATCGGTGAACCACATGATCAGCAGCGAGGCCTCGTAGAGCAGGATCAGCGGAATCCCCAGCATCAGCTGCGACACCACGTCGGGCGGGGTGAGGATTGCGGCCAGCGCAAAAGCCCCCACGATCATATAGCGGCGTATGCCCTTTAACTGCTGACGAGTCACAATGCCTGCTCGGTTGAGCAGCAGGAGAAGGACCGGCAGCTGGAAACAGACCCCGAACGCCAATATGAACTGCATCACCAGCGAGAGATAGTCGCCCATCGCTGGCAAGGCTTCCTGTTGCAGGCCGCCAACCGGCCCTTCAAATCCCAGGAAAAATTTAAACGCAGTCGGCATGACGATGAAATAGGCGAGCGATGCGCCGGCTATGAACAGCAAAGGCGTGGCAATGAGAAAAGGTAGAAAGGCTTTTTTCTCTTTGGCATAGAGGCCCGGCGCCACAAAGGCCCAAAGCTGGTTGGAAATGATCGGAAAGGCCAGGAAAAAGGCCGCAAACATCGCCACCTTGATCTCGACGAAAAAGGCTTCGTAAAGCTTGGTATAGATCAGCGTGCCTTCGCCTGCAGGAAAGGCATCGGCCAGCGGCTGGACAAGAATACCAAAAATCTCGTCGGCGAAAAATATGCTGATCAGGAAGGCCACGGTCAGAGCCGCCACCGACCACAGCAATCGCTGGCGCAACTCGATCAGATGTTCGATCAGCGGCGCTTTACTCTCATCGAGATCCGGCTTGCTTTGATCGTTCATGGCTTGGGATCGCCTGCGGGCGGCAGGTAGGGCAGGTCGTCTATAAGGCCTGATGGGTCGAACTTGTCCGCGGGCGGCCCATCCAGCGGTTCCATCCTTGGCTCTTGCGCTGCGCTGTCATCGGGAAGAGCCGGATGTTCGCTCATGATCCGGTCATTTTCCGAGGACCATTTCTTTTCCATTTCCTGAAGCTCGGCTTCGCGGACCATGGCATCAAGCCCGGTGCGGAAATTGGCCATGACGCCGCGTGCCTTGGCCATCCATTTGCCCGCCGTCGCCAGCGCGCGCGGCAATTCCTTGGGCCCGATGACGACAGTGGCAATGATCGCGATAATCGCGATCTCGGATATCGAAAGGTCAAACATATATTATGCGGCCCTCAGTCCAAAGGCCGGCAAATCAACCAGCCGTCTTGTCAGCGGTTTTGCTGGTCTCGGCCGACGCATCTCCGGTCTTGCTGTCAATCTTGGGGGTCGGTTTGGCAGCGCTCGTTTCTTCGTCGGTGATGCCTTGCTTGAAAGAACGGATGCCCTTGCCGACATCACCCATCATTTCGGAAATCCGGCCACGTCCAAACAGAACCAGAACCAGCGCCGCTACAATTAAAATCTGCCAAACACTCGGTTGCATGAGATATTCTCCTTATGCATCCTATTTAAGCGCTTTCGCTTTGGTTTTCCAGCAAAACACCATCATCATCTACAAACTCTCGCACTGCTGACTCTTCAGCGCCCTGTTCCGCCTCGGCTTCCAGTTCCATTTGTTCCAGCGCGAGATCGACAGGATCTAGCAATCCCGCCGCTTTCAGGTCATCGACGCCGGGCAAGTCCCTGCGGCTTTGCAAGCCGAAATGAGTCAGAAATTCTGCGGTGGTCGCGTAGATCAGCGGCCTGCCCGGCACTTCGCGGCGGCCCGCCGGGCGCACCCATCCCGCTTCCATCAACACATCGAGCGTGCCCTTGGCAGCCTGAACGCCCCTTATGGCTTCGATCTCGGCGCGGCTGACCGGTTCATGATAGGCAATGATGGCCAGCGTCTCCATGCCGGCGCGGCTAAGCTTGCGCAGTTCGGCGCGTTCACGGCGCAAGAGATGAGAAAGATCCTGTGCGGTCTGAAAATGCCAGCGTTCGCCGGTTTTGATCAGGACGATGCCGCGATGCTGAAAATCCTCCTGCAGGTCCGCCAATATTTGGTGAATATCCAGCTCTTCGCCGACATAGGCCTTGATATCGCCGATCGTCATCGGTTTTTCGGAGGCAAAAAGCGTCGCTTCGACCGCACGCTTGCCGATATCCATTACCACGCGCATCGGTTCGATCAGGCTGGTGTCTTCCCTGTCATGCTCACCCATGTGTCGTCGCCTTTATCCTGAGCGGTGAAAAACTGTCTTCCTGCTGTAATTCCAGCTTCCCCTGCCGGGCCAACTCCAATGTCGCCAGAAAACTTGACGCAAGCGCCGATTTTCGCAGTTCAGGCGGTGCACCAGGCGGCAAAAAATGTCTTATATCTATCCAGTCAATCGCTTCGCCTAACATCATAGAAACCCGCGCCAGCGCATCCTCGAGGGTCATCACCATCCGCTGTCGGACGATATGTATCGCCGGCGCACTGCGTATTTTGACCCGCGAATAAGCGGTGATCAGGTCATAATATTCCGCTCGCCAATTCCGGTCCTTGACCACTCTAAGCCCTTCCGGTGCTCCGCGCATGAACACATCGCGGCCGATCCGGTCTCTGGCCAGCAGTCGGGAACCCGATTCCCGCATCGCATTCAGCCGTTCCAACCGCATCTGCAACCGCAGGGCTAGTTCTTCAGGTGAAGGATCTATTTCCGGATCGCGGGGCAATAAAAGCCCGGATTTTAAATAGGTCAGCCAGGCCGCCATCACCAGATAGTCAGCCGCCAGCTCCAGACGCAGAGTCTGGGCGCTGGCGATATATTTGAGATATTCCTGAACCAGTTCGAGGATTGAAATTTCGCGCAAATCCACTTTCTGGTTCCGGGCCAAGGCGAGCAGCAGGTCAAGCGGCCCTTCCCAGCCGCCGATATTCAGCGTCAGCGACCCTTCGTCGGATGCAACCGGTTCAGGGGGGAAAAAGAAGCCCTCGGTTTCCGGCTCGTCGCTCATGCCGCTGCGGCCATGAGCGCATCGCGCCGGGCAAGCAGGGCAGTCAGTTCATCGGCCGAACCAGCGTCTTTTGCGCCGGCAATGGTTGCCATCGCCCGATCCAGCCGCTGCTGTGTTTTTTTCGACATCGATACCAGACTTTTGGCAATAGCCGTCATATCGTCCATCTTCGCCCAGCAGTTGAGCGCGATATCGCAGCCCGCTGCCTGGGCCCGCTCGGCCCGCTCGGCAACGGTGCCGGACAAAGCTTCCATATCGAGATCGTCGGTAAACAGCAGGCCGTCGAAACCGATCCGATCGCGGATAATATCCTGAATGACAATTTTCGACAGGGTCGACGGTGTCTCTGCATCCCACGCGGTGAACAGCAAATGGCCGGTCATGCCCATTGGCGCCTGGTTGAGCGCCTGGAACGGGGCGAGATCCAGTTGCAGATCTTCGTCGCTAGCCGTCACCGTCGGCAAAGCCTTGTGCGTGTCGACGCTAGTCCGGCCATGACCCGGCAGATGCTTGACCACGCCAACCACACCGCCGCGCTGCAGACCATCGAGGATCGCCCGGCCCAAAGCCGCGACCCGCATCGGTTCTCCACCCAAAGCGCGGTCGCCGATGACATTGTCAGCATCCGGCTGGCGGACATCCAGCAGCGGCAGGCAATCGACCGTGATGCCGACTTCGTTCAAGCTGACGGCAATCGCCTGTGCATTGACCCGCGCCGCCTCAATCGCCGTGGCGGGCGCGATGTCAAAAAGCTTGTCGAATATCTTCCCCGCCGGGAATTTAGGCCAGATCGGCTCCTGCATGCGCGCTACACGACCGCCTTCCTGATCGATTAGGATCGCCAGATCATCGCAACCATGGATCGCGCGCAGTTCATCTGTCAACGCCCGCAACTGCGGCTTGCTCTCGATATTGCGCCCGAAGATGATATAACCCGCAGGGTCACTATCGCGGAAAAATGCCTTTTCAGAGTTGGACAGGCTCAGGCCCGAAATTCCAAAAACCGCCGGTGTCATAGCCATGATGAACTCTTCTCACGCAACATGTCTTATACTTGCGCCGTTTCGAGGCCGGGTAAAGGCAAAAGCGCCGTTATCCACAGCGCTTCAACCATCTATTGCTCCAATACTAGCGAACGACGAGGCAACTTTCACCAGCAGCCTTGAGATTATTGCAAATCTGCTGGGCCGCCTCACGGCTTGGTGCAACCGCATTCAACCGGTAAATCGTACCACCGTCCATGGTGCCAGGGAGAATTTTTTTCGGCAATGACCCGATCGATTCAAACCGGCGCGCATAGCCCGACCAACTGCTATCGGCGAGACTGGCCGAACTGAAGGCACCAAGCTGAATCAGAGCCGTTCCTGCTCCATCTGCGGCTGGCGCAGCATCAGGCTTGCGGATCGGCGCTTCAGTTGCGACAGGATCACCCAGTTGAGCCGTGGTCTCCTGGCCTTCGCTGGCGGCGAAACTGGCATCGCCTTCGCCTTCAAATTGTCTTGTCTGCGGGTCGTCGGGACGGACCTTATAGTCGCCTTCCTGAGCTGCAATCAATTCGCCATTGCCATCCAGCCCGCCGCCGTTGCGGATCTGCATCCAATAAATGCCACCGACAATCGCCAACAGCAGCAGCAAGCCGACACCAACGAACAAAGCCACCCGGATCGGAGAATATTCTTCGCCACCATCATAATCTTCGGCCGATTCGAGCCAGGGCAGACGATCTTCGTCGTCCAGATCAAGATTGTCGCGGATGGTGTCTGACATTATACGCTCCGTTAGCCAAAGGGCTGATCACATCGATTCTGCGGCCTCTACGCCCATCAGAGCAAGACCATTTTTTACAGTCTGCCCGATATTCTTGGCTAAGAAAAGCCTCGCCGATGTAACTCCAGGATCGTTAACCATTATGATCCGCTTGTCAGGCCGGTCATTGCCCAGATTATAATAGCCGTGAAAAGCAGCTGCGAGGTCATTCAGATAGAATGCGACTCGATGCGGTTCACGCGACGACGCCGCCGATTCGATGATCCGTGGGAATTGCGCCGCCATTTTGATGAGGTCCATTTCCTCTTCGCCGAGCCGGTCAAGATGGTCCGCAGAGGGCGTCACCCCTTCCTCCGCGGCTTTGCGCAATGTCGACTGGATGCGGGCATGGGCATATTGCACATAGAAGACCGGATTGTCGCGGGAGGCCTCCATCACCTTGGCGAAATCAAAGTCCATCTGGGCATCGGCCTTGCGTGTCAACATGGTGAAACGCACCGCGTCCTTACCGACTTCCTCGACCATATCGGCGATTGTGACAAAATTGCCGGAGCGTTTGGACATTTTCTCCGGCTCGCCGTTGCGTAGCAAGCGCACCATCTGGACCAGCTTCACATCAAATTTGGTCTTGCCTTCGGTCAGTGCAGCAACCGCAGCCTTGATCCGCTTGACCGTGCCACTGTGATCAGCGCCCCAGATGTCAATCAATTCGTCTGCCGCCTGCGCTTTTTGAAAATGATAGGCGAGATCGCCGCCGAAATAGGTCCAGCGACCGTTGGATTTCTTGATCGGGCGATCCTGATCGTCACCAAACTGGGTGGACCGGAATAGGGGAAGCTCAATGGCTTCCCAATCCTCGATGACCTTGCCCTTGGGCTGCTCGAGCAGCCCATCATAAACCAGATCGCGAGCCCGCAATTGCGCTTCGGCGATATCCGCCTTGCCGGCTTCATGCAACTCGGCTTCGGAGGCGAAAACATCGTGCCTGATGCCCAGCATGGCGAGATCCGAGCGGATCATATCCATCATCTTGGCGACCGCCGCCTTGCGGAAGATAAGCAGCCATTCAGATTCTTCGGCGCCTATATATTTATCGCCAAATTCGGCGGCCAAGGCTTCCCCAACCGGCTTCAGATAATCGCCAGGGTACAGCCCTTGGGGTATCACGCCAATCTCTTCACCGCGCGCTTCCAGATAGCGCAGATGGGCCGAACGGGCGAGCGTGTCGACTTGCGACCCGGCATCATTGACATAATATTCGCGGATCACCTTGTGACCGACCGCCTCCAGCAGATCGGCCAGTGCATCGCCAACAACCGCGCCGCGGCAATGGCCCATATGCATCGGTCCGGTCGGGTTGGCGGACACATATTCGATGTTTACGGTGATGCCCTCACCCTTGTCCGAGCGGCCATATTCCGGACCTAATTGAGCGATTTCGAGCAATTCGCGGACGAGCACGGGTGCAACGACCCGCAGATTAATAAATCCGGGCCCGGCAATGTCCACCGATCTTACATCGTCCAGCGTGCCAAGCTTTTCGGCAATTTTCTCGGCCAGATCGCGCGGCTTCATGCCAGCCACTTTCGCCAAGACCATTGCCGCATTGGTCGACAGGTCACCGTGAGAAGGATCACGCGGTGGTTCCAGGGTGATATTCGAACGGTCAATCCCGACCGGCAGAACCGCCGCTTCAGTCAATTCATCCAATATGGCATCAATATGTTTCTGAAAAATATGGAACAGCATGATTGGTTCAATTCCTCACAGGAAAAAAGGCCCCAATTGTTCAGGCGCGTTTGTTTGTCAATGCAGGCAGCCCTATCGGGTAGCGTTATATTGCAATTGAGCCTGGGTTAGCTGGAAACCGACCAGAAGCTCGAATGAGGAGCGGGTGACGGCAGCCTTGATGGCCGGGTCGGCCAGCGGGTCGAGCGCCGCATCGGCGTCTCCGGGCTTGCGCTTCCGGGTCAGGCGCTCAATCACATCTTCCGGCAAACGGGCAGCAGAGGCGTCAACATAGGAACCAGCCTTGCCCGAAGCCGTCGCACGATAATCACCGTCGGCAAATTGAAGCGTTACATTCTTGATCCGCTTTGCCACTACGGCGGTGCCGCCCTGGATGACGGTGGAAAAATAGGGGACGGTGACCGTGCGGGCACCGGTCGGCTGGGTCCGCAATGCATAGATGTCGAACGTCGCTTCGGTATAGATCCGCGCGCCTTCGCTATTGCAGGTCGAGCGAACATTGGTGATGTTGGCAACCACATCGATGGCACTGGCATCGGTGCTGGTCGCGGGGTTGAAGATGGTTATGTCGCCGGTATGATCCGGAACCGCTACCGCCGGACAGCCAGAGCGGGTAACCGATACGCCAACGCCTGAACTAACGTCGAGCGCGCCTTCTTTTGCACATCCGGTGACAGCCAAGACCGTGACCGCCGCCAAAACAATTTTTTTCAACCGGCCATTTGCCATCATTTTCAATCCTTGCCTTTGATCACGGGCAACACACATAGGCTCCATGCGCACCGATAAAAATTTCGCAACCCTTATCTGGGCCTTTAATGCGGTGCAACCGTCCATAAGATGAACAGACGGGCTTTTCGCCGGCGCAGTTATTCCCTAAGGACTTAAATATGATTTTTTCCGATAAGCAGAAACGGCAGATAGACTTGCTTGTGGCCACACCTCGCGGCTTTTGTGCGGGCGTCGACAGGGCGATAAAAATCGTCGAGTTAGCGATAAAAAAATATGGAGCGCCGGTCTATGTCCGGCATGAAATCGTCCACAACCGCTATGTGGTGGATGAATTGAAGAAACTGGGCGCGATATTTGTCGAAGAGTTGGACGAGGTGCCCGATGGCGTCCCGGTGGTGTTTTCCGCTCATGGCGTGCCCAAGGCTGTCCCGCATAAAGCCGAGGAACGCGGACTGGAATATCTCGATGCGACCTGCCCGCTGGTGTCCAAAGTGCATCGTCAGGCGGAACGGCAAACCGAAGCCGGCCGGCATATCATCTTCGTCGGTCACGCCAATCACCCCGAGGTAATCGGCACCTTCGGCCAAGTCGAAGAGGGCCAGATGACATTGGTTGAAACACTCGAAGATGTCGAAGCGCTGCAACCCGCAGATCCGGAGGCGCTAGCTTTTCTGACCCAGACGACCTTGTCGGTCGATGACACGCACGCCATCGTCGCGGCGCTGCAAGCCCGCTTTCCGAACATCGTCGGGCCAAAAGGCGAAGATATTTGCTACGCCACCTCCAATCGTCAGGATGCGGTGAAAAAAATCGCAAAAAATTGCGAGCTTGTTCTGGTTATCGGCGCTCCAAACAGCTCGAATAGTCTGCGTCTTGTCGAAGTCGCCGAACGCGGAGGCGCAACCGCCAAATTGATCCAGCGGGCCGATGAAATCGACCTTGCCTGGCTGGACGGCGTCAGCACACTGGGTTTGACTGCCGGAGCCTCTGCACCCGAAATATTGGTGCGCGAAGTCATGAGCCTGCTTGAAAAGCATTTCGAAATTCGGGAGGAAAAGGTCACGACGGCCGAGGAAAACATGGTCTTCAAACTGCCACGGGGGCTCGAAGCGGCCTGATGGCGGTCTATACGAAGGTCAGCGCAGAAGAAATCGGCCAGTTCCTCACCCGTTTTGATGTCGGTACGCTCGTGTCCGCCAAAGGCATTGCCGAAGGCGTCGAGAACAGCAATTATCTGCTGGAGACGTCGCAGGGCAAATATATTCTGACCTTATATGAAAAGCGGGTCGACTCTGCGGATCTGCCTTTTTTTATCGCTTTGCTCGATCATCTGGCGGCGCATGGCTGCCTGGTGCCGCCGATGATCGCCGACCGCGAAGGCGAGAAGATCCAGCAGCTCTGCGGGCGCAGCGCCTGCCTGATTACCTTTCTGTCAGGTGTGTCGTTGAGCCACCCTACGATCACACAAGCCGAGGCTATGGGGCAAGCCCTGGGAGGTATGCATAGCGCGCTTGCGGATTTCAAGCCGGAACGCCGCAATATTCTGGATCACGATGGCTGGCGGGCACTGGCAGAGCAATGCGGTCCCGCGCAGCTTGATAATATTGCTCCGGGTCTGGCAGTGGCGATTGCGCAAGAGCTCGATCATCTCGACAAGCATTGGCCGCATGAGCTGCCCCGATCCGCCATTCATGCCGACCTTTTTCCCGACAATGTACTGATGCTGGGTGATCGGGTCACCGGCTTGATCGACTTTTATTTCTCTTGCACCGATATCCGCGCCTATGATCTTGCGGTAACCCATGCGGCATGGTGCTTTTCCGAAGATGGCTCGGACTTCCACCAGCCAATATCGCAAGCATTGATTGACGGTTATGAATCAGCCTTCACGCTTAGCGATGCCGAACGCAAAGCCCTTCCCCTGCTTGCCCGGGGTGCGGCGTTGCGTTTTCTGCTGACCCGGGCCTATGACTGGATCAATACCCCCGCCGGTGCGCTGGTGACACGCAAGGACCCCCGGGCGTTTCTCCATCGGCTGCAATTTTATCAAACTCACCCGGATACTTTTACAATATGACTGAAACGAAAACCGTAGAAATCGCCACCGATGGCGCGTGCAAGGGCAATCCCGGGCCAGGCGGCTGGGGAGCGCTGATCCGTCACGGCGAAAAGGAAAAGGAAATTTCCGGTGGGGAACCGGATACGACCAACAACCGCATGGAGCTGCGTGCTGCGATCGAGGCACTCAATACGCTGAAGCGTCCCTGCAAGGTCAAGCTGTCAATCGATAGCAAATATGTAAAAGACGGCATTACCCAATGGATTTTTGGCTGGCAAAAAAACGGCTGGCGGACTGCCTCCAGAAAGCCGGTCAAAAATGCTGATCTCTGGCAGGATCTTTTAAAGGCCGTCGAGCCCCATAAGATCGAATGGCACTGGGTCAGAGGTCATAATGGCGACGCCGACAATGAGCGCGCCGATCTATTGGCCAGCGATGCTGCCATCAAGGCCGCCCGCGACATTTTCTAGCTATTGTCTTCAATCTCGGCATTCGGTCCATTTTTCTGGATCGAGCTAATCGCATTTTTGGCGCTCGCCTTGCTGGCATAACCTTCGGTCCAGAAAATCACTTCGCCATTATATTTGAAACGAACCCGAAATTCGTCCTTCTTATCTTTTCAGATCTCAAATTTATGGGCCATTGCCCTCCTCTCCTTCTGTTGGATAACAGAAGTAATACGCCATCAGGCCGGCTGTGCAATACTCCAGTTGTAAAATGACAGTTCCTAGGAGAAGCGCGATGCCGCGTAGAGGCTGGCATCGATCGTCTGCAAGCTTTCGTCGGGCGTCTGCCCAAGCAGAATGGAACGCGCCAACTTGGCGGCTGCCGGGGCAGTCTGGATACCGAAACCACCCTGCCCGGCAAACCAGAAGAAATCTGCGCTTGCGGAATCGAAACCGATCACGGGTAGCCGATCCGGCGCGAAACTGCGCAGGCCGGCCCATTTTCGGGTGACCCGCTTGACCTGCACATCCATCACTTTTTCAAACCGGTCGATGGCAATAGCAACGCTCAGTTCGTCCGGGGCGACATCACCAGGCTCAGTCGGAATTTCGTCATGCGGGCTGAGCCAGTAGCTGCCGCCCGCTTCGGGTTTGAAATAGAAACTGCCATCCAGACCGACAACCAGCGGCATGTCCTGCGATGAAGGCGGATCGGTCTCAATCTGCACCATGTTGCGGATCAACGGCTGTATGCCGACCGATTTTACACCGGCCAATCGGGCAATGCCATCCGCCCAAGCACCGGCTGCATTGACTAGCACGGTCGCGCGATAGGTTTCATCCCCGGCGATCAGCTCCCAAACCCGGCCATGTTTCCGGATCCGGGTCACCGGTGCCCGGCATTTAAGATCCACGGCCTTCCGCTTGGCGTCTGCAAGATAGGCGGCATGGAGGGCCGCGACATTAATATCGCGGCATTCGGGTTCATGGATCGCATGTTTCCATATCGGTTTCAAATCGGGGACGAGTGCTGCGGCCTGTGCCCAAGACCAGCGAGACATGGCAAGTCCGTTGTCGGCAAAATCTGCTAGAAACTGGTCGGCCAGATTCTGCTCGTCGTCGCGCGCAATATTGACCGCGCCGCGCGGCCGAAGGAAGCCAGTCGGCGAAAATTCCGCCGGTGGATTGTCCAGAAATGCCCGTGAAGCGGTTGTCAGCGGCTGCACCAGAGGCCCGCCATAGCTTTCCGTCCAGAAGGCCGCAGAACGACCGGTGGAATGATAGCCGGGATGATCCTCAGCTTCTAGCAGCAAAACCGATCGATCAGCGCCAATTTCAGAGGCGATGCTGGCTCCGGCGATACCGGCACCGATTATGACGACATCAAAATGCTTCATTGTTTTGGTGCCACCCGGTCGAGAAAAGAAAAACAGGCGTTGAGCGCGTCGTTGCGCACATCATCAACCTCGCGAAATATTTCATGGGCGGCTTCCGGACCGAATAACTTCATCTCGGCCTTTGGCATCAGGTGTACGGCGTGCTCGATAGTCGGATGATCGACAAGTTCGTCCGTCGATGTCGCCAGCACCAGAATCGGTATCTCCATCCGCATCAGTCTTCGCCGGTTACGCAATGATCTGGTGGAGGCATAAGCCCGCTCGACCCAGCGCCAGCTCGCTGGCCCCAGCCGAACAAAGGGGCGCTCGCGGAACCAGAAAAATTCATCTGAATAGCGGTCGGCATCATGGGTCAGCAAAGCCTGTCGGGGCACATAGGGCTCCAGCGGATTTTCGATCGGTTTCCAGGCACGCCGCGCGGCGCGGCCAATGATGCACATGATCTTGGCGATCAATTGGGCGGTCCATTCCGGCATGCCTCCGCCGGCAGGCGCAAGCATCGGTGCGCTCAAAATGACCGCATCGGGATGGATGCGTTGTTCGGTCAGCGCGCGCAGCAACAGATGCCCGCCCATACTGTGACCCATCACGACATGCGGCCCTGGATGACTGGCACGCCATTGATCAAACAAAGCCACCAAATCGTCCACCCACGTGGCAAAATCATCGATATGGCCGACATGCGGGTGCGGCCCGCATCGGCCCGATCCGCCTTGCCCGCGCCAGTCAACAGAGGTGACATTCCATCCACGGGCGTGGAAATCATGTAATGTTTCCAAATATTTTTCGTAGAAATCTGCTCGTCCAGTCATGAACAGAATGGAGCCTCGCGGCTGGTCCTGCTGCCAGTCCAGTTTCCGGAACTCCCAGCCATCCGGACCGATCCGTGGCGCTTCTATCGCATCTGCTGGAACCGACCGGCGATCAAAGCGCTCATCTTTCAAGTCTGTCATATCAAGCTTTATCGTTGTCGCAGGATCGGAAGATAAAAATCGTTCCGGGAATCGTGGTTACTATTTGGTAAGGTAAATTAACTAGACGGTCTGTCCATGGATAGCGAAACTTTCATCTACTTGCTCTGGGGCGGATTGGCAATTGCACTGATTGTCGCAGCCGTCACCGATCTCAAAAAACGCCATATTTCAAACTGGCTCAATCTCGTCATTGCCCTGGGAGCGCCGGTCTTCTGGATATTCAGCGGCATGACATTCTGGCCTGACATGATCAGTCAAGTGGGATTGGCTGTTATCATATTCACCATATTCGCCGGAATGTTCGCGATCGGCGCGATGGGCGGTGGTGACGTCAAACTGCTGACTGCCCTTGCTTTGTGGACGCAATGGCGGACGTTTCTCGAGTTGCTGGTGATCATGTCAATCGCGGGCGGCCTGCTGACGCTGTTAATGATGATCAGCAAGCAAATCCGAAAGACCAAAGGCCCTATAAAAGTTCCCTATGGTGTCGCCATCGCCTTTTCCGGGCTTTGGACGATCTGGGGCATAACGGGGCATAGTTCACAAACGATATTTTAACCATTTTACTCGAAAGAGGCACTGACCGCCAACAGAAGCATTGGGGCGGGGGGCATTCAGGAGGCGTGAGACGTCATGGACAAGAAAAAAATCATTTTGCTGGTTGGTGCGCTGATCGTGGCTGCGGTCACGGCGCTGCTCGCAAAGAACATGTTTGATGGTGCCTCCGCGCCGCAAGTCGCGGCAAAGAAAGCCGAAGTGGTGGGTGAGGAAGTCCTTGTCGCCACCCGCGCGCTTCCCGTTGGCACGATTATCACGCCCGACAGCTTCCGGTTCCAACCGTGGCCAAAGGACCTGATCGAAGACGTCTATTTCATGAAAGAAAGCACCGACATGGCTACGCTTGCCGGCACCGTTGTCCGCAATCCGGTCACCGCTGGCCAGCCCCTCACCAAAGGCTCTCTCGTTGCGCCGGGTGATCGCGGCTTCCTTGCCGCAGCGCTCGGACCCGGCATGCGCGCAGTCACAATCCCTGTATCTGGTTTGACCGGCGTCGCCGGCTTCGTATTCCCGGGTGACCGCGTGGACCTGATGCTGACCCAGTCGGTGAAAGGTGAAGGTCCGGAGCTCAAGGTTTCCGAGACCGTGATCCGCAACTTGCGGGTGCTGGCCACCGACAACCGGGTGACCGCATCCAAAAATGAAGAGGGGCAGCAGTACGCCCAAAAGGCAAAGCTGGTCACCCTCGAAGCCACACCCAAGATTGCCGAGCAGATTTCCGTTGCCCAGACTCTGGGCACATTGAGCCTATCGCTGCGTTCGCTGGCCGACAGCGCCGCCGAACTGGAAGAAGCGATTGCATCCGGCGCGATCAAACTGCCGAAAACGGATGATCCGGTTGCTGAAGCCGACATGATCCGTTCGCTGGCCGCGAGACCAACCAGCACGAAATCAACCTTTTCGACCGGTGGTGACGTGTCGCGCTTTGAAACGCGCTCACCGCCGCCGCTCGCCGAGAAGGAAAAACCCAAAGGTCCGGTCGTCCGCGTCGCACGTGGCAATACGGTCAATGAAATCGAGTTTGGAGACAAGTAATGGCCATTGAATATGCACAGCATAGCCGTTTGGCGAAAAAGGCAATGGGCATTACCGTCGTTGCTGCCCTCGCCCTGGCTCTGGCTGTCAACAGCACGACGCCGCTAAGCGCCCAATCGGTCAACGTGTCACAGCCCGATTCCCGCATTTCCGTTGCGGTCGGTCGCGGCAAACTGATCACTCTGCCCGCACCTATTGAAGACGTGTTCATTGCCGAGAATAGCATTGCCGACGTCCAGGTACGATCACCGCGACAAATCTATATTTTTGGCAAAAAAGGTGGTCAGACCAGCTTTTATGCAACCAGTGCTTCGGGCAAAGTCATTTACTCGGCTGAAGTCGCTGTTGGTGCAGAAATTTCTTCGATTGACCAGATGCTGAGTCTGGCCATGCCGGAAGCGAATATCGCGGTCAGCACGACTAGTAATTTCGTGCTGCTGACCGGTACCATCG